>JAGQPK010000202.1 GCA_020426755.1 Planctomycetales bacterium | reverse complement strand
CAACTGCACTATCGCTGCCGGTAACGAACGAGCGTTGGTCGCGCGATAGGGCGAATCTTGCGGTAGACGGTCCATCAGAATCCGATGAGCCCGCTTCATCTGATGGTAAGGCATCGAAGGAAACAGATGGTGGAGCGCATGGTAGCGGCAACCAATCGGCGCCCACAACTCTGCCGTCAGACCGTGGTGCGGGTAATTGACGGAATCCAACAACTGTTCGACAAACGTCATTTCACCGCCCGCGTTCGCCCAGCGATGACTTCCCAATGTGCGTAGCGAATTCAAGAGTATGATCACGACAGCTGACAAATAGGCATGCACTGCAAATGCCAACGCAGTACGATGCAACAAGACTGGGGGCAGTACCGCGATGCCCCAGCACCAGAGAAAACACCCCAACTCCTGAATGCGAATGATGCGCAATGTTGACGCAGACGGCAGTGGCCGGATGTAACTTGGATCCATGACCATCGACGATGCATGCCGGTGCACCCACCGGCGTCCCCGACGACTCATCCATGCCAAGGGCGTCAACACCATGAAGCGAAACACGACCGCAATTGGAATCAGGAAGGACCACGACAGATAGTACAACACGTACCACGGGCGACGATGCACCATCGGTAAGTACTCTCCGTCCTGCTGAGTGCCATAGTGTGCCCGCCGATGATGATCAATGTGGGAATAGTAGACGAACGTGGGCATCAAAAACGGTATCCCACACGTCAAATTCCACACGAAGCGAAAGACTCGCAATTCACTGGTGCGCTGGTGAACGAGTTCGTGAATAAACAGCGCAACTCGATAGAAGCAGAGACAGGAAACGAAGAAGCAGACTGCTTGCCACGGCTGTCCAGTGAATCCTTGATGCGGCACCAACATCGAACCGCCACGCACCTGTTGGTAGCAGTAGATGCCAAGCCCATAACTGAACAGAAAATCGGTCCAGTAGATCGCAGGTCTGACTTGGAAGCAATCTTGCACAAGCGAGCGAGCTGCCGACAGCGAGAATTCGCGCCGACGGTACGGAGCAAAATCGATCATGATAGAGACGCGGTGTTAGCGCGTAATGCAAAGGGCTATCTATTTCTGTGCAATGTCCTTTCCCTTGACCGGCTTCAGCTCCGTTCCCTGAAGAGCCGACGCGTGAGTTCGCTAATATATTCGGCAGCATGGATAATAAAAACTAATAAAGGTCCCAAAACTTGCCTGATTGGCAACCACCGCCAAGGCATTACCTTGAGCGATTCGGGCTGCCGCGATAGGATGACCGGTTCGGTCGAGCGGAGGGGGCAGCGAGCCACCTGGGTGGCAATTTGTCGGGCGACCGAGTGGAGCGGCCGGGGGGAAGCCGTTTCCGCAGCTCCTTCATTGTCAGAAACCTAGCGAGCAGCGATGGCAGCAAAACCGGAAATTGTCGTCACGGGCTTGGGAGTCGTCAGCCCGATCGGCATTGGGCGACAATCCTTTTGGCGCGCTCTGCAGGGGCGCATCAGCGGCGTGCGACCGCTTGTTGGCTTCGACGCGAGTCAAATGCCGGTGCGGTTCGGCGGTCAGCTCGTCGATTTTGATGCCAAGACGTATGTTAAGCCCCGCAAAGCGCTTAAGGTTATGTGCCGCGAGTTGCAAACGGCCGTTGCGGCCGCCGCGCTGGCCGTGGAAGATGCGGGACTCGCCGCCACCGATCTCAACCCCGATCGCATTGGCACGTTGTATGGCAGTGAGATGTTGTACGGCGAGCCCGACGAGTTCACGGATCTTTACCGGGCGTGCCAAGTGGACGGGCGCTTCGATGCTTCGATCTACGGCGATAAGTTCGTCGGCCGCATGTACCCGCTGTGGATGCTGAAGAATCTCCCCAATATGGCCGCCTGCCATGTGGCGATCATGATCGACGCGCGTGGCCCCAACAATACGATCGTGTCAGGCGAAGCATCATCGCTGCTGGCGTTACTTGAAGCGGTTCGCGTCATGGAACGTGGACACGCGGATGTGATGATCGTTGGTGGCACGGGAAGTCGCGTGGGACTGACCGGTTGGCTCTACCGTGGCTGCAATGAACTGTCACACCGCAACGACAATCCCGCCGCGGCTAGCCGCCCTTTCGACGAACAGCGTGACGGTTTGGTTAACGGCGAAGGCGCGGCCACCATCGTTTTGGAAACTCGCGAACACGCCACCGCTCGTGGTGCCCACATCTTGGCACAAGTTAGTGGCATCGGCACTGCCATGGCCACACAGCGTGACGAAGCGGGATTCGCTCGCGCGATCTCACAGTCACTTAGACAGTGCTTAACGCATGCCGACATGTCACCTAACGAAATTGGTCACGTTAACGCACATGCGATGAGTTCGATTGAGATGGATCGCGCGGAGGCCAAAGCGATTGCCGCAGTGCTCGATCAGACTCCCGTCACAGCGCTCAAAAGTTACTTCGGCAACCTCGGCACTGGCAGTTCGCTGGTTGAACTCATCGGCAGCATTCTCGCTCTCGAATATCATGAAGTGCCCGCAACCCTGAACTACGAAACACCCGATCCACGGTGCCCAGTGAATGTGATTCGCGACAACGGACTCACTAACGCGAAGCCCACCGCGGTGAAGATCGCATATTCTGGCATGGGGCAAACAGCAGCGGTACTGCTAAAGAAGTAGCGGCGCCGCGGCGCGCCCGAGTACCACATAAGTCTGCTGCCATCGAGCAACGTGAGTTAGATCGCCGCAGGGTATTAGCCGCGACTCTCGCTCTACCGGAGTCAACTACCGGGACCTACTGACGCCAACGCATTGCGGCGAACTGATCTTGTGATTTGGGAATGAATGACGATTTCGGATGGATAAATTGATGGCTATTGGGTGAGATGCTAAGACTTCAATACGCTTGCTACCGCCCAACTACTACGCGAACATCGCACACATTCGTATCCGTCGGCCCCGTTCGTACCAGCCCACCCAACGCTTCAAAGAAAGTGTAAGCATCGTTACGATGCAGATAGGTGTCAGGTGCCGCAGGGATCGCACGCGCCGCCTGCAGTAGTTGTGCGTCAATGATTGCTCCCGCCGCGTCGGTTGGGCCATCTTCCCCGTCCGTGCCACCCGACAACAGCGCCCACTCTGCTTGCCCGGTTGACACCTTCAGCAATTCACACAACGCGGCCAGCACCAACTGCTGATTGCGCCCGCCTCTTCCGCGAGTGCTGGCGTCAACGAGTTGAACCACAGGTTCACCACCGCTGATTACACACCAGGGCGTTGCCGACGAGCCAAGCAATCGTGGCAGAAGCACTTGAGTGACGAGTTCTTGTCCGACGACTTCAGCATGCGGCGAAGTAACATCCAGCGGCAACACGTACGTATCGTAGCCTAGGCTGCGAGCGTGTTCAGCGGCAGCAGCAGTCGCCACATCATTGTTGCCAATGATTTGATGATTGAGTTCCGGCAACGGCGTGGCGGCAGGCGCAGGACCGCTTCGCAGTCGTTCGCAATCCGCGACGAGTAGGTCTCGTACGGCCGTGCGAACACCACGTCGCGACAATGCGAACGAGTCGAACAGCTCAAGCGCACGCTCGGCGGCCGACGAGGGATCATCAAGCGGCACCGTAGGGCCAGACGCAATCAAATCCAACGGGTCGCCCAAGACATCCGAGATCACGAGCGTGATTAGCTTGCCGGCCCGACAAGCGCGCGCCAAGCCACCGCCCTGTATCGCACTAATTTGACGACGCACGCAATTGAGTTCGCGGATATCCGCGCCTGCAGCACTTAACACTTGCGTCACCTGCAAGAGATCCTGCAAAGTGATCCCGTCGCGCGGCGCCGGCAGGAGCGCCGAACCGCCGCCCGAGATTAATGCCAGCACCATGTCATTGGGCCCGAGCGAGCTCACGCGTTGCAGGATTTCTTGCGCACCTAGCACACCCGCTGCGGTGGGTTCATTTAACGCCGCGGGACGAGCCGCATGCAAATGAACATGCGGCAAGGACCGAGTGCAATTATCGGGCACATTCACCCACCCCGTTAGACGATCAGCCAGTCGCGTCCCCGCCAATACCGACTCGACCGCGGCACTCATTCCCGCACTCGCCTTGCCCGCACCGACAACTTCCAAGCGTCCGATCGATGCGAGTGGCCAAGACAATCGGCCAATGCTCAATACATCGTCCCGCACACGCATGACGTGGCTCACCAGCGTCTCACTGCGCACGCGATTCACGCCTGCCATCCAAATGGCAAGTGCATCGTCCCGCGCCGAACTTGCTGTTTGAAAAGACACGAGACGCTCCGGGGAATATCGAATGTTGAATATCGAATATCGAATGCTGAATGCTACTAGCCGCGATTCGTACTCATACTCAGTGGAACGGTACTCGTACTCGACCGTGCGCCACCGCGTTCGCTGGGCCACGTCATTTTGGGTTCGCCGTTCTGCCGCCAGCCAACGTTCTTCGCCGAAAATCGGTACCAACCATCTTGGATCGCGATGATCGAGTACGAGTACCGCGTTGCTGAGTACGAGTACGAAGGCGCCCGCAACAAGGCGCTAGTATGAGTCAAATTCGGAAAGCATGGTAGTGTCGCAGACCCTGTCTTCAACATTCAACATTGATAGCGTCACCGCCCCGCATCCTGGTCGGCAAGCGACACTTGCAGATCGTCGACCCATGCTTCTCCGAGGCCGAACAGCGCGATTGTGACTGTCAGATGATCGTCGTGCGTTGCGCTACGCAGAATCTCAAAGTGTTCCCACCCCGAGGTTTTCAATCGTCGAAGTGCCAGGCTTTCGCCGCTGAGCGAGTCGATGATCATGCAGCCATCGAGGCTGCCGACAATCGGTTCATCAACACGAATCCAGCCTTCGATTCGCACTTGCTGCCCCGCTTGAACGGTGACGGGAGCGGTGTTGACCCAGACCGGACCGGACTCGACAACGCTGCGTTCCGCCTGTTTGGTCAGCCCCGTGGCGCGTAGTCGCAAACTGAAATCGCCGCCATGCGGTCGATCGGGGGACAGCGCGATATAGGTCGTCACATCACTCGGCGACGTCTGAAATTGTCGCCAGCCAGAGTCGATCATTAGACTAAGGTTTTCACATTCGCCGCCGCGCAACATATTGTCGGACCAGTCGTTGCCGGTTCCCAACTGAGGCGCGTCGGGTGACACCATCGTGGCGAGATTGAAGGAAGCGCTGGTGGGCAGGGTCAGCGTGCCGCCGTGACCGGCAACCGCCTCATCCCAAACATCCGCTTGTAGGCGGCCAATTTCTCGACGGGCATAGTGCGCAAACTGATAGGCGGAACTCGTATCGTTCACGCGCGACAACTCAACACTCTCACGCAACCAACTGCGGGCCGCCTCCCACATTTCCACGCGACTGTGTGTGGCCAACAGGCGCCGCGCCGCTTGCGTTTCAAAATCCGCCAGCAACAACTCGGCAATCTGTTGTTCGAGTTCCACGACCCGACGTTTACGCGATGCGACATTACGATTAATGTGAGTGACGACTAAAGGGTCTTCCGTCAGCAGCAATAGGCTATCGGCTGCTGATGCATCAAGCTCAAGTTGAAGTCCACCGCTGATGCGCTGCCGGGGCAACGGACTGAGCCCTAAATGGTTCAACACAAATGCATCGGTGGAATCGGGTACGCCAGGAATGATTAAGCGATTATCGCCGGCAACAGGGCGACAAACAAATTGTGCCGAGGGTTGCACGCAGGTGGGAATTAGTAGACGCGATCGCTCGGTTGCGAGGCTCACGACTTGAAGCTCTGGATTGCGTCCTTCAACAAGCCCCAGCGCCTGCCCGCCCATACACCACGGTTCGATCAGGGATAGCTCGTGATTGATCAGCTCCAACATCAGGCGGCGCAACAGCGCGACATCATCTTCGCCATCCAGACGGCTGCGTGAACGAAACCAGAGCCCGCGCGAGCCGGCGGACAACGCCGCCAACGAGAGCTGTCGTATCTGCTCAAATTGAACGTTGGGCGGAACGTTGGCAACGTGTCCCAAACTGCCACGCACCTGCTCGATCAGCGCTGCAGATAGCTCAGTCTGAATGCCCGTCCAAAACGGTGTATCGGGACGCACCAAATAGGTGCTTTCCTGGAGCCAGCGACGAAAATGCGACAACTCGAAGCTTGTACCCAACGGCTCGCGCAGCCGTAGCACCACATCCAATTGACGGCTGATTCGCCACTGATCCTCCTCGACGTGAGCGATGATCGGGCGGCCCAGCGGATCATTACGGCGAATTGCATCCAGGTATCCCGGCACATGTTGTCGGTCATTAAACGATTCACCAGCGTACCAGCCCAGGATGCGGCGTGACTCATGCGACCAATCGGTTTCCGCGGGCGGCGGCGGACAAATGATCCACAGCGATGCTTGCTCCGCAGCGCGCTCCTCTTCAACCGACGGATAGTGATCCAGGTATACGGTGTTGAAACCAATTTCGCCCAGCAACGCCATCGGCTCGCCACGATGTTCGATTACGCGTGGAAAGAACGGGCGACCATCAATCATCAAGCGATTCGAACGACGCTGCGGCGGCCGCTCATCCACTGACGAATGCGTGTCATACGCCACTTGCTGAATCGTTGCTTGTGCATCAAGCGGAGGCTCGACGATGCCTTCCTGACTGATCTCACCCAACCACACCTCAGTGCGTCCCGGACCACCAAAGACATTGACAATCAATGCGTCCAAATAGGCATGCCGAGTATCAATTGGTTGTTCGACTTGAGTCCGTAACACGCGCAGTTGCCGCTGCAACATTAAGGGCAGTTTCAACAGGGTGAGTCGTTCCGTCTGCCCGACTCGCTCGTATTGCTGTCCTGGCACCAACACGAAATGTGGTTTGCCAGTCTCAGGATCAATGCTCTCCGGAAAGACAACTCGGCCATAGACTTGCAGTCCCCGACGATTGGAACGCAGAGCGACACGCACCGCTAGATCTTCAATGATCCGTGCTGGTGATACCTGTTGAATGAAGTGGATGTGCGTGCCGATGCCCGCCTTCAAATCGAAGAACTCTTCGGCCGCAGCGTTACCGCGTGCCGTGCGTCGCTGGTGGCGAGTGATCTGCCATTCGCAATCAGCAGCGTGGAAGGTCCACGCCGAATCGGTTGGCAACTTGGCAGCGTTCACGTTGGTCGCCGACGCCAACCACACGGCAACGCTCAGCATGCCGTAGAGCGCAGCGAGGCAGAGACGCGACACGTGGCGAATGTAAGTCATCAACTTTTCGCGATCCGGGCTCATGTCGTCGAAAGTGTTGTCTTGACGCAACGATGATTACGAGCGGACTGCTCGTCGTAAGTCGCTCATATAGATACACTTGCGATTCTTGACCAGATCAATTGAGGCAATCACGCGACATGACAGCGAAACTCCGCCGGCCGTGAAAAAATCGCTAACCCGTTGTTACATAGACAGTTACAACCGACGGTAAATTCATGACTGGCAAGCTGGCACAGCGGATGCTTTTAGACACGCTCCATCAAGCAAACCACTCAACCGCCTCTTCCTGGAGCCCGGCCACATGAGCACCTCACGCATTTCGCAGCCCCAACAGCAACCGCTTCCCAAAGACGTCGCCGACCTCGCGGTTCTGATCGCCGCTCTCCCAGAAGAACATCGCCAATCGATCGAACCGGTTTATCAACGCGTCGTCGATAGCACTCGCCGCCGTCAACGTATCTTGGCTCTGGTACAAGAAGCCCTCAGCCAATTGCGACTCGACATGAAGTACCTCCTTTTCGATCTCGAGGCCACTCGACGTGAACGCAATCGCTACAAGGAATCGTTGGAAGGCGGGAACAACGAGAACAACGGCTTCTAGAACCACGGATTTCACGGAGTCGGGTTAACACGGGCCACGGATTTCACGGATACGGGTTAACGCGGGCCACGGATTTCACGGATTGGCACGGATGCGAATCTGCACGGCTCATGGATTGGCACGGATGGATTGAGTGGTGAAGATTGTTATGCAGTCGAATGCTGAAACGGCTGCGTCAATTCTTCTGCACACGGGACGTGTAACTGGCGTTCACCTCGGTTAGAATGGCGATCCCGCCAAAATAACCGAGGTGCTCTATGCGGCCTTCCTTTCTCGCAGCCACAATCGCCGTCTGTTGGTACGTGAACCCACCAATCGCCGGCTTCTCTGCA
>JAGQPK010000201.1 GCA_020426755.1 Planctomycetales bacterium | reverse complement strand
TCTGCTTCGTACCTTGACAACACCATCGCCTGGTATGAGAACACCGCAGGCGACGGCTCCGCCTGGACCAAACACGAGATCGCCACCGACGCCCATCGCGCTTCCTCCGTCTACGCGGTCGATGTGGACGGCGACGGCGACCTCGACACCCTCGCCACTTCCTTCGACGACGACACCGTCGCCTGGTACGAGAACACGGCCGGCGACGGCTCCGCCTGGACCAAACATGAGATCACCACAAACGCCGACGGCGCCTATTCCGTCCACGCGGCCGATGTGGACGGCGACGGCGACCTCGACGCCCTCTCTGCTTCTGCCACCGACAACACCATTGCCTGGTACCCGAACCTGACCATCCACCGCACGGCCTGCTTCAACGTCAATAACACCATCGCCACCGACGCAGACAACCCTTATTCCGTCTATGCTGCCGATGTGGACGGCGACGGCGATCTCGACGCGCTCTCCGCTTCCGCCCTCGACGACACCATCGCCTGGTACGAGAACACCGCCGGCGACGGTTCGGTCTGGACCAAGCGCACCATTGCCACCAATGCCGCCGGCGCCCAATCCGTCTATGCGGTGGATATGGACGGCGACGGCGACCTTGACGCCTTCGTCGTCAATTTGAATCAATCGAATCGCGTATGGCTTAACAACGGTGATGGTCGATTCACAGATTCGGGACAGAGTCTAGGGAATCACAATAGCCGGAGCGTGGCCTTGGGCGACCTAGACGGGGACGGTGATCTGGACGCCTTCGTGGCGAACGCGGTTCAGGCGAATAGGGTGTGGCTTAATGACGGTTCGGGTAACTTTACACCAAGTGGTCAGAGTCTCGGAGATCACTTCAGTAGGGGCGTGAGCTTGGGCGATCTGGACGGCGACGGCGACCTCGACGCTTTCGTTGCCAACAGAGGTCAACCTAACCGCGTGTGGCTGAATGCGAACCCGCCCAAAGTAATCGACGTGATCGCAGCCGGAAGCGGTTGGGATGCCACGTTCATCGATGCGGTTGACGGCGACGGAGTGGGAGCGGGCAATGGGTTGGGCTATTCACTTGTCGGCGCCCATCAGCTCACCACGTTACCCTGGCAGGGAATCGATACGCTCTACATCGTCTTCGATGCTGACGTATCAGCGTCGCTGGCGGATGGAGATGTTGTTGTCACAGGAACGAACGGCGGAATCTACTCGCTGGGAATACTCCAATTTGGAGTCGCGCAAGCGAACACGGCCACGGTTCCAATACCGGGTGGTTTTGACGTCGATAGCCTCGTGCTTACCCTCTTCGACGGCGCAGTTACCAACGCGGCTGGAGAACCACTCAATGGTGAATGGACCAGTGGCCAGTCGGCCCCATCTGGCGACGCAAGCCTCGGTGGGCAATTCAATTTCTTTTTCAATGTGCTCCGCGGCGATGAGAACGCCAGTGGTCAAGTGAACGGTACGGACGCGTTGAATGTCTTTTCGTCCAATACTCAAGCGACAACTGAAGTCAACGCTCGTCGCGACATTAACGGCAGCGGACAAATCAACTCGACCGATTCCCTGCTGGCTTTTGGCAATAACACGAAAGGTTTGCCCGTCGCGCCGACGCCTCCCGCGGCGCCAGCGCCTACGGCCGCTGTCGCTTTCTTCCAACAGCAACCGATCGTGGCTGTGGACGCGGTGTTTGACGAGCTGGCAAGCGATGAGGTGCCGCGAGCGCAGCAGTTGAAGGTTCGCCGGCACCCCATTGGCTTTGTGTCAACGCTTCGTCGCAGAGCAGACAAGCCGTCAGCATTCTTGCCAATGGACACCGTTTCCGATTCTGACAAAGCGATCGATGCTGCCTTCGCAGAAGAGGAATCTGACGAGTTCGACAACAAGACCTCAACATTTGAATCTTTGTTCAGAAAATTGGTACCCGCAGCGAAGTCAAAATTTCAACGCCAACGCACCATTCGCACCCGCTGAGTTTAGCAACGTGTATCCTTCGGAGTCCCTCATGAGAAACTTTTCTTTCGCCTTGCTCGCAGGCATGATCGCACTTTGCGAAATCACGAACGCGTCTGCAGATTTGATTGTCGACTTCGTAACTCTCGGCCCGGTCGCGCTTGCGCCTGGCATCGGTACGACGACGACCTCGTTTGCCGTCCGACTTTCCAATCCGGGCGGGCCATCCCAAGAAATCGCTTCCTACTCTTTCTTCTTGGACATGGGTCCGCTCGGCGCGGCACTCCCTGCAGGCGTCACGTTTGATACGCCGGCGGCAACGTACATTTCCGGAGCTGGCGTCGCTCCACTCATCGGCGCCGCGAATCCCGGGACGATCGAGCTATCCCCGGCCGCCGGTGATTTAGGGCTGGGACAGCTCCAGTTCTTCAACGGAACGATCGATACTGACGAAAGTTATACGCTGCTGTCGGTGAACCTCGTCGTGGATCGTGCGACCGCAAGCCCGGGCTTGATTGACTTGAGTCTGAACGCGAGTGGCCAAAATGCGATTGATCGACTGAGCGTCAGCAATGAGCCGATTGCAGTGAGCTTCACCGTGACCCCAGGTTTTCTCGAATTGACGGCAGTCCCCGAACCATCGGCCTGGATGTGCATGGCGGTTGTTGCATTCGGTGTAAGCCTATTTCGGTTGTGCCATAGAAAGATGGCGGCCACAATGCGTTGAGCTAGATCGATGTGGTGGCGTTTACGCCTGCCACCGGAGTCGCGTCGGCAACATACCGCGACTCAAGTCGTTACGTTGGACGAAAGTGAATGCCCAGTTCCGGACCAACAACGCAAGCTTTTTGAATCGTCGGTTTCTGCAATCCGACGACAGCCGGACGCCGAATGCCTGTGAGCACCTGAACGTCAAATACTTCTTCGATCGTCTTCTCAAACTCGATGAAGCCAACGGTCTCGCCAGTTCGAGTGTCAACGATCCACACGCCCGATTTCGGGTCGGAGATCGTTTCCTCAATCTTGATGCCGCCAAAGACTGCTTTCTCGCGCACCTTGGAAAGTCCCACGAACGCGTAAGGGCCGCAGAATGCTAGTCCTCGGGTAAAGCCTGGTAACGCGCAAACGATGGTGCTTTCGCCTGATGCTGGATCGACAGTAACCAGACGGCCGTTGCCCGAATCGAGTAGCCACAACTTCCCTGCTGCATCGACGCGCGGTGAATGTGGCATCGAGAAACCGCGTGCCACAATCTTGTTCGTCTGGACGTCAATGACGCACCCACCGTCTCGTTTATGTTCCCGCCACGCCTCAGCAGTATCGGTTTCAGCAAACGCTGTCACGTACCTCGGACTGCCGTCTTGCATAGCAACCCCGTTTAAGTGACATCGGTCGCCGCGTTGGATTTCGCTAACGAATGGCGGACGCCAGCGCGGCACGAAGCTGTATCGTGAGTCGAGCGTACACAAGCACGAGAACGCTGTATTGACGACCCATAATTCGCCGCTGCCGAATGCCATTTCATGGATGTCGATGTACCCCGTGACGTGACTGGTCCGCGGGACGTAACAGGCGTCATATTCGCCGTGGGGTCCGAGCTTCGGGACAAGAATCGGTTCGTTTTTTAGTGTCCAGACTTGAAACCGGGTACCGAGTGCGAGTTGGTCGTGATTGATGGCGAAACCCATCGCCTTATCAAACGTCCGAGGCAGCATCGTAAGTCGGCCGTCGTTGGCGTAAAACACTGCAAGCTTGCCGGCTTGGTACGTCGAGACGCACAGGGTCACCCCCAATTGCTCCAAGGCGCGCGGGACGTTGTCCGTGTGGCTGAACCGGAACGACGTGTCATCGCTCTGGAAATCTTCTGGCAGGAACCCTGCAGGCGTTCGATCTGTCGTCATCATTCTGTCAACAAAATATTGTGTGTTGTCCGCGTCGTCTTTGCCGATGAGCCGTGTGGAATTGAACTTCTATGGCACATCGATACTCAACAGTCATTCTCGCTGAAAGCCCCGCGTCGACTACGCAGAACGTCGACGAATCAGTGCACAGCAAGGTTCTGCCATGCGATAAGTCTGGAATTCGACTGCCGCCCGGGATAGTTCCGTCAAATCGCGTCTTCGTCCCTAATTTCGCTCTCCGGCATTCGTTCTAAGGTCGCTTCTGCTTGCTCATACACGGCCAGCAAGGATTCTACTTCGTCGATCAAGTTTTGATCTCCCGTACAAAGTTCTTGTACGTACCGTTTTCGTTCCGGCGCAGGGCATTGCAACGCGCCCTCAAAAACGCCCTGGATTCGTAGCCACTGGTCGTCTGGCGTTTGCATAGGAATCTAGTGCTCGTGTGCTGAGATTTCGTTGGTTCAAATAGTAATGCAAAAAGCCGGGGCCCTGAGGCTCACAAAAATGAGAAAAACGTTTCGTACCTGCGGAGTTTGAGCGACAGCAAAGTGTTGCAGACTTCTTGGAGCCAAATTCTGCATTCGAAACGTCTGGGATTTGTCACAGGCGGTTGGCGAGACGCAAAGGCGGCGAGTCGGCATTCTATTGGCGTTGCGTCCCGCCGGCGGTTATGCTTGGCTGTATACACGGCCAGAGGTGGTCATGAACTCCAACAATAACCGCGATCCAATAACTGCCGAGCTCGTGAGCAATGGCAAATCCCTGCCGATAACACGCTCGACCTTGATCGGCTTGGTCGCCGTCACGGCCTGGTTGCTTTTTCTGCTCTTGCTGTACCACGTTGGAGTGTTTTCCAAACTAGTACAGTGGGCTTCGGAGCGGCTTCTTGCGATGTAACCTCTCCAATCACGTCCCTCGCAACCGTGCTGGTATATGGACAACGAGAATCCTTATCAATCGCCGGCAACCAAGTCGACGTCAACAGAACGCGCCCGGTGGCAGTTGATCGTCGGTATCGCTTCGATCGTATACGCGCTCGCTGGAGTTCTTTGGATCTTTGGATTGAAGTTGGCTCCGAACTATGTCATGGCCAGTGTGCCGTGGTTCGTTTTGCTGATAGTCTGGCTGAGACGCTCATGGCGTCGCACTACCCCGCCTCCCGCGCAACCCTAGCCGCAAGCTACATGCATGTCAGGGGGTTGGCGTCGCCTCGCTAATTCGCCGATAACCTCCGCCAGGAGCTTAGGAGGCACCGCGACGGCGATTGGGGAGTAATTAAGGCGAATTCAATGCGATATCGACTGCGGAATCTATTGCTGCTCCAGGCCGTTATCTGCTTTGCCGTTTGGCTAGGACACTGGCAGACGAGACGGACCATTGAGTTTGCCGGGAACTACGCGATTACTGACGATGAGCTGAAATCGTTGACGAGTCTGCCAGCGTACGGTCGACTCGACTTTGAGAATGAATTGCATCCTGTACGTAAGATTACCGCCGCCTATCGCGCCCTTGGTTATCTTAAAACACGAGTTAGTACTGACAGGCAACTCCCACACACGCACGTGTTAGGTGGTGAATTCATTCGCTTCGAAATCGTCGAGGGTCCATGGTACGACGACGAAGCTTTGTTAAAGATTGGGAAGGCGTTTTCGAGGAAACACTGTCCGGCACACGGATCGTACCTCCGTGAATTGTCGGCCAAATGCCCAATATGTGGTGCACTCTCAAAGTGATGCGAATCGAGTCACTACCACATCTCCCTCGCAACTCTAGCGACATGTTGCATGAGCACAAATCCATATGAGCCGCCGGAGACGGAAAACCAAAAATGGACGCCGGCGGTAGCCCGTAGCTTGAACCGACCGCCGTCGTGGGTGAAAGCATTCGTCGTGGCAATGACATCAACTGTGACGGCCTTTGCCGTGCATGATCGACTCGAAGTCATTGGAGTCGCTGGAAGCCTAAAGCATGCGATCGTCGGCGCGGCGGCAGGGATTGGTGCTGCCGTTGCATTGTGGGTGCTCGATCGTCGATAATCTCCCCCGGGTGCGCGGGAGGCACCGCGACGGTTCGCAACTGGGAGGTGGCAGATGAATCGCGGCGATGTATTTCGATTTGGCCGTGGCTCGTGCATTCTCGTTGTGACGCTGGCGTGCACGTTCCTGGGCGGTTGGGTTGCGAATGAGCGATACGATGAGTTTCACGAGAAGACACCCATGCCGTCTCGAAGCGAAATCCTCAAAGAGATGGCGCTTTCGTCACTTGTCGATCACCTCGATGACCGTCGTGAGCTAGAAGAATCCCGAAGGGAATACGATGCCGCGATCTCGCTCAACAAGCACCCCACAGTGGTCCAGAAGTTGCGAGCGGAATTAGATCAAGCCGAACAAAGCGAAAACCTATCGCTGAATCGAGAGCGGTGTATCGTAGAGGCTCTGATGGCGGAGCAAGCAAAAGTCGCAAGGCGGCGTAGGCTCTGCTGGCCTTCGACTTCCACGGACCAAGGTAATGGTCCTTGCCGCTGATCGAGACGATGGCCTGTCCGGTGGCCTGTCCGGTGGCCTTGTGTAGGCGGTATTTGGGCGTGGCGCGAGCGAGTCGCGGCACTGCTAAATCCTTTCGCGCGAAGACGTAAAACGGTAACTACCGTTTTGGCTTCGGCGATTAGGGCCGCACTGCCAACTGTTGGCAGGTGTTGGGTTCTATCACACCAAACGCACCCTTCACGCCGGATTTAGTGCAATAGAGTGCGCGCCTAGGATTGCAGCCATATCTACGATGACCGACACGGGTAGAATGGGGTGTCGTTTGTTGAGAGATTGGCAATCATTCACGATCCGAGGGGTGGAGGGCGGACTCGATAGCTGCGAAAGCATTCGGCGTCAGATTCATTGTCGGAAAACTTGCAAGTCTATCGGGTTCTAGGTACCTTGCCGAAGTAGGCAGCATTTCGTGGCGCGAACACCCGGAAAATCTCGACTTCTGTTGAGCCTGAAACAAGGGTTGAAGATTCGTCACGATGGGAGCACGGCGGCGGAGCAGCAAGCAAAATGATGTTACGAATAAGATTTCGATTGCGTACGCTCGTTATCACATTGACGATCGGTCTAGTTTGTCTCGGAATGTACGTCAACGCTGTTACTCGTCAGCGAATTGCGGTGAATTCGATCCGGAAGGCTGGCGGCCGAGTGTTTTACAACTTTGATTATAAAAATCCCGGGCGAGCATGGACAGCTTTTGGGCGTCAATTGGGCCATGACTACTTTCATTCAGTGCATAGCGTGACGTTCGGACAGGAATCGACGGCGCCGCTACCGATCGAGACGATATGCCGGCAGTTTCCGTCGATTACCGCAATCGGATTAGATGGTGATTGCGTTGATGACCGTGCCTTGGAAGGGCTATCGTCCTTAAGCAACTTGGAGTCGTTGACGCTTTCAGATGCTACGAGCGTCACGGACGTCGGCCTCCGTCACATTTGTCGGATTCCAAGTTTGCGCACGCTTACGATTTCAGGGTCTCAGGTAACCGATGACGCAGTTGGTGATATTTGGAAATTGCCCCACCTTAAGCGTCTGATACTCAGGGGTAACAAGGTTTCTGATGAGATGTTGGACGGAGCGCCCTATGATCTGACGCTTGAGGAACTAGAGATCGCGGATTGCGGTGTCACCGACCGGGTGGCAGATCACTTGGCACGCATGACGTCGCTCAAAACCATCCTATTGAACCGTACCGCCGTGACAGAAGATGGATTGGAAACTCTCAAGACGCAGCTTCCGAGTTGTTTCGTTCAAGTCATACCGTAAAGTACCGGTCACTAATCCGGTGCATTTACACTTTGCGGCTCCTAGGCCGTTGCACTTCGCGAGCCTAATGGGTGGAGTGCCGACCATTAGCTGGACAGCGTCACTTAGGTGCCTGCTAGCGTAGTTAAGTTTTGAAATCGGAGGAGGTTAGCACAAGCAGTCAGATTGATCTTGCCAGGAGATGAAAAGAGCGACGATCCTTTGTGTTGCTAACTATAGGAACACCTATCACAAAGGACCGTCACGGACGACATTAAAACAGATCGCGAGCCTGGGCCGCAAGCTGAGTCAGTTTCTTTTGAGGTTCGCAGGTTGTTTTGTTCGTACGGAGTCACGAGCTTGCTTTCGGGATTACGTGCGGGGGCAGATGTCAGGGATCCAGCGAAAGAACTGCGAAGCCATTGCCCTCGAGTCTCAGTCGAAGTGTCGACCGCGTACGTTGCAGCGATTTCTGGAGTCCATGTCGTGGGATGAGGAACGAGTTCGTGACCGATGCCAGCAGATCATCGCGAGCGAATACGATC
>JAGQPK010000200.1 GCA_020426755.1 Planctomycetales bacterium | reverse complement strand
AGATCGCGGTGTCGGCGTCGACGCACGCCCAAGTGCACAGTCGTTGTTCCGCGTAACCATTAAGAATCTCGATGTCGGCGTGGAAATGCTCACGACACAGGCGGCGATGCAGACTGCTGATGCTGCTGCCGCCAGACTTGAGACCGCTCTGGTGCCAGGACATATGCGGACGCTGCCCGGTGTGCTGCCGCGCACCGTCGGTAGCTGGACCATGGACACGTTCGAATTGGTGAGTACGGAAGCGATCAATCGCGAACTTGATAGCGTATTTGACCAGATCGAAGAACGCAGCACTTCGCTAGAATTGATGGCCGGCAGTTCGATCATCGTCGCCGGCAGCTTTACGGCGGGGCTCATTCTGTGGACGTCTCGCGCAAGCTACATGATGACGGTGTTGTCATCTTCGATGCCGATGTGGTCGACAATTGACCCGATCCCTGTGCTGGATGCAGACGCGTGTCGGCGCCGAGAATCACAGGAAGCCGCCGCCTCAGAATCGTTGGTCGAGATTGTATCGACGAACGAACCTGCGTAGGTAACTACTGCAAAGCCGCCTGATCCGCTGCTCCGTGTCCAACGCTTGGGTACGCGACCCTCGGGTTGATAATTCAGGCCTCGTCATTGCTTGTTGTCACAGGCGGACTTGAGGTCAACTCCTGAGCCTGCTTCAAAGTTCTTGCATTGATCAAATACGCGACTAGGAGGTTTGGCACCCAGCATAGCCATGCAACAAGGGGATAGGCGATGGCGAAATCGAGGCGAAGGACAGCGAGTAGCAAAGGCAACCACAGCCGCAAGGTCACAGCCGCGCAACATGCACTGTAGCTGTAGACCATCATGCACTCGTGCAGACGTACTTTTCTATTTCGGATACTCCAGTATGCCTGCAATGTAACGCAAAGCCAAACCACACCTAGACTGCCGAAGCCAAGACCAGCAATCCGTCCTGTGGAGGACAGAGGCGAGATACTAACGGCCGCTAAGCCACTCACGCAGGCCATAAGAACGTACAGCTTCCCCACAACTCTGTGCAACTTCACGCAGCGATTTCGCCACGACTTTACGAACTGTGACCACCCAACTGATAGAGCGACTCCTCCAGAGACGATGTGAACATAGAAACCTAGTCGCCACCACACATTGGCCACGAGAGCATCGCTCTTTGTTTGAAGAACGCCGAACTTGCCATCTGCCAGCAGATAAACTAGCGGATAAGCTCCAACGATCGAGCAAAACGTAGCGAAAACAATCCAGTAGAGTGGTCTCATACGGGGCTACCGTTACTTTGGCGAACGCTAGGGTTACCACGAAGTCAAGAGGGAAACGCCCGGCTCGTTGCATGCTGGACGAAGTACGCCTCGCAGATCGGAATAAACATTAGATTCTTCGTGCTTTCTTGGTGAGCACGCGAGGCGTGGCTATTCCAGCGAACACTGTGCCTGCAGTTCGACCATGCGGCGGTACAGCGGCGTGCGCTCCAATAGTTCTTCGTGTGTACCCACGTCGACGATTTGTCCATCGTCCAGTACGACGATGCGACTGACATTCTTGATCGTGCTTAAGCGGTGAGCAATGACGAAACTGGTGCGTCCCTTGAGCAACTGCTGCATGCTCTCCTGGATCAACCGTTCGCTTTCGCTATCGAGGTTGCTAGTCGCCTCATCCAGGATCAGGATCTTCGGATCTGCCAGCACCGCGCGGGCGATGGCGAGACGCTGACGTTGTCCGCCACTGAGTCGCACGCCACGTTCACCGATCACCGTTTCGTAACCGTTCGGTAGGTTTGAGATGAATTCGTGCGCGTTGGCAATTTCTGCGGCTCGCTGGATCTCGCGCAGCGACGCGTCGGTGCGCGCGTAGCCGACGTTGGCCGCGATCGTGCCGTCGAACAGGAAGACGTCTTGCTCGACAATTCCTAAGAGTCGGCGATATCCGGAAAGATCGACCTTGCGCAAGTCAACTCCGTCCAGTTCGATTGCGCCGCGCGTTGGTTCGTAGAAGCGAGCGACTAAGTTGCAGAGCGTGGTCTTGCCGGCGCCGCTGCGACCGACGAGCGCGATCGTTTCCCCAGGTTGGATGTCGAGATTGATCTGCTTAAGTACCAAACGCTCGGTCTCAGGATAATTGAAATCGACATTGTTAAAGCAGATACGGCCGGCCACCGTTTCGCGCGTGACGGGAGCACCCGGTGAGCGGAGTCCGGCTTCGACCGGTTCATTCAGTAGATCGAGAACCCGTTCCATCCCCGCGAGATTGCTCTGAAACGTCGTAGCGCTGGTGGCTAGAGTGGCTATCGGTCCGAGCAGCATCGCCAAATAGACCAGAAACATCGTCAGGTCGCCGAGAGTCAAATTGCCTTCCAGGACTCGATAGCCGCCATACAAAAGTAGTGCAGTGGATGCCAGTGGAATGACGGTCGCCCAAATCAGATCGATTAAGCGTGCCCACCACCACACGAACAGTTGCTGCCGCACCATTAGATCGTTGCCGCGTACAAAGCGGCTGCTTTCGGCTCGTTCACGATGAAATGTTCGGACGACGCGCATGCCGCCGAACGCTTCCGTGGCATGACTGTCAACTTCTTGTCGCAATGAGCGAACGTCGCGGAAGACAGGGCGAATACGCTTTACCCAAGTGCGATGCGTGAAGTAGACGATCGGCAAAATTGTCAGGCCACCAAGCATTAGCCGCCAATCGACGAACACCAATACCAGCAGGCTGCCACAAAGCTGAATGATGGCTTGCCAGGGGTTGTAGAGCATGCTGAAAATCAGATCGCCGATGCCGCCAGCGTCGTCACGCAGCAGACTGGCCGTCCCGCCTGATTTGAGTTGATAGACGCGGTGCAGTGGCAAGCGGACAATGTGTTCGAAGACGCGGCGCCGCAGCAGAACTTGAACTTTGTTGACCGCCTTCGTCGCATGCCACCGTCCCCACAAATGAAAGCAAGTGCCAACCAGCGAAACCACGATGACAGCTCCACCAATGGTCATTAACATGGCGACGCGTTGATCACCTGGCGGTAACCAGGCCGCTAGACTCGGCGGCAACGGTCGTCCGCCGAGTACGTAGTCAATGACAACCTTAGAAGCCGCCGGCGGTAGCAGTTTGAGCAACGTGCTGATCGTCAATGTGCCCAACGCGAGCGCCACGGACCGTCGTTGGGAGTGAATTAAACGAAAGAACTCGCGCAGGAGCTGCCAGAACGATCGTTCGCGGCCCGCTTTAATCGTCTTATCCGCGGACTTCACGCCCGACTTGGCACGCTCGACACGAGCCGCTTGATAGTCGCGATATCGTTGATGACTGGTTGCCGGGCGGGGCAACTTGGGTTCTGAGTCGGCGGGCGAGGTTGAGATCGGTTTATCCACGTCCAAACGGTTCCATGTTGCCGTGCTACTAATGAGGTGCGCCGGCTTGGCATTGGCCGCGGTCGTCGCCAGAAACTGTGGCTATTGCGAAACCGGCGATCTCAATGTGACGCTGTCCAGTTAGCTATCAGCTTGGTGTACTTTCTCGTTTTTCACAATGCCCCCTGCGGCGCAGCGTGCCTGGGGAAAAGTGACAGGAGACGGAGGAATAGCGACAATTACGCTCCGCAATTCAGTATATTGGCAGCCGCCTGACCGGGAAGTGACACGCATTACTTGAGACGGTAAGAAACAAGGAGTTACAACGATGGGGTACCGCAAGCTGATGCCACGACTGACGATGGTCTGTCTTTTGTCCGCCATCACCACGATGGTGACCGACTACGCCGTCGGTCAAACGCCAATTCTGCAATGGACGTTTGACGAGGAAAGTGGCAATGCGCTGGATAGCGGCACAGGCGCATCCGCAGAGGGCGTTTTGCAAAGTACCGCCGGACGCACCACCTCCACACCAGGAGGTGCTTCCGCCTTCGCGCTCGACATGACTGAACCCGGGCTCGACAGTTGGGTCAATGGAGGTGATGCGGAGAAAGTCGACACGCTCACGCAATTCACTTTCACGACATGGATTCTGCTCAAAGGTTTAAACGCAGAGGAAGGGGGCAGCGGTAATGTGCGACTCTTAGCCAAGCAAGGTCCTGGTGCTTTCGATGGCTTCTCCTGGAATCTGAATACGCCCAATAACGGCGAGCGTTCACCCGATAATTTTCGCATGGGCATGTTCGTCGGCGGTGAACAGTCGTTTGGAGCTGCGTTCTCCAATGATGACCTGGGAGCCGACGACGAATGGACTTTCGTTGCTGTGACGGTCGATACCGACATGGATGAAGAGAATGTATTCTTCTATGTAGGAAAAGAAGGCACTGCTGTTGAGCAACTAGGCGACCCGATCACGATGACGTCGGGGCCTGTCAATTCAACGAGTGGCATTGCTACGGTGAACGTTGGCTATACTGACGCAGCACCTGGTGTCGATTTCAGCTTGGTTGGTTATCAGGATGATGTGCGCATCTATGACCAAGTGTTGACACTCGAACAGTTGGATCAAGTCCGCCTGGCGAATCTCAATGCCGGTATCGCTGGGGATTTCGACAAGAATGGTACACTTGACGCTGCGGATGTCGACTTGCTTACTGCGGCGATTCGCAATGGAGGCGGTGACGTACAATTCGACGTCTCGCAAGACGGACAAGTGGACTCAGCTGATCTGTCCGTGTGGGTGGAAGAGCTAAAACACACGTACTTTGGCGATGCGAATTTGGACGGTGAGTTCAACACGACGGATTTAGTTGTCGTGTTTGCGGCCGGCGAGTTTGAAGATGCCGTGGCAGGCAATAGCACTTGGGGCGAAGGTGATTGGGATGGCGATGGCGATTTCAGTACGACGGACATCGTCAAGGCTTTCCAGGGCGGTGGCTTTGAACTCGGTCAACGTCCGGCGGTGAGTGCCGTGCCTGAACCCACATGGTCAAGTCTATGCGTCATTTGGATGTTGGCGGCGCTGAGCTGGTCGCGTCGCCGTTAACTTCCGGCGTCAGCATTGAAAACCGGGCAAACAAACCGATTAGAATCAAGCCGCCACCGACGTAGGTCCACCAGGCCGGCGGCTGATAGCTTGGGTGATGGCGCCAACTAAGCCACACCCAGATCGGCACTAGCACCGGTTCGAGCAGGCAAATGAAAGATGCTTCGTGCCCAGGAATGACGCGCAGTCCGCGCGCGAACAACAAATAGGGTAAACCCATTTGAAACACGCCGAATGCGGATAACCAGAGTATCTGTGTTTGCGAAGCTCCGAGACCACGATAGAGAACGTACGGCAGCAACACGACCGCCGTGACGAGTAAGTTGAGTGAGATCAACCAGGCCGAATCAAGATCACGCAGTGCGCGCACGAAAACAACGACGAGCGCATACAGGACTCCCGATGTGAGCGCTAACAGCACGCCCGTCAGTTGCTCGGGAGTCGACGTGCTGGAACGAACCTCGCACGTAATAATGAAGCCGACTCCTGCCGCGACCGCAACGAGCATCAACCAGTCCGCACGGCGGACTTTCTCGCGCAAGATGGTGATGCCCATCAAGAAGACCCACAGCGGCGCGGTGCTTTGCAGCCAAATTGCATTAGCCGCCGTCGTCCGCGTGATGGCGCACAAATAAGTGATGCTCATTAAGGCAAACGACAATGTCGCCGGAACGAGCCACCACGTCCAACGCGGGCGGCGAACCCACGGTACAAGACAGAGACCGGCGAAGAGTGTCCGCCAAAAAGCCATTAGGGGGCCGCGCGCATCCAGCGGCCAAGCGGCAAACCACGGCGCTTTCGCAAAGAATCCGCTGGTGCTCCACAGCACTGCTGCCGCGACGATCAACCAACGTCCAACCAAAACCGATCGTTTGGAAACCTGCACGTTGCTCATGTCTGTACGCTCGTTACTTGCACCGCTAACGTTCGTTCAGACTTCTTGCCACGACAGCGACACCGGTGCGTCCGAACGGCGCAGGTGGCGTTTCTTTTAATGCCCGTTGGCAAAGATTACAATAGCCGGAACCCGTGTGATAGATCGGGATTGCCGAGACCACTTGAGTTCGAGCGTGTTATGATGCTACCCAAAAGAATCTGTCAGTTCACGGCGAGTATCGCGGCGCTGTGTCTCGCTTACGGTGCGCGGGCGGACGTCGGTCGTGCGCAGCAACCTGACTTCCAGCGTGACATCCGGCCGATTCTGTCTGATCATTGCTTTGCTTGTCACGGCCCAGACGAACATCAGCGCAAAGCCGAACTGCGGTTTGATGCGGATGCGGAATCGCTCACTGAACAAGGCATCATTAATCTCGATGATCCTGCGCAAAGTGAGCTCTTGCGCCGCGTGCTGGCCACGGATCCTGACGAGCAGATGCCCCCACCCAGTTTTGGCAAGCCGCTCGAAGAGAAGCAAATTGCGCTGTTGCGTCGGTGGCTCGACTCGGGGGCCAAGTGGGCGCAGCATTGGGCGTTCCGCTCGCCTCAGCGTACCGCCATCCCGGCAACTCAGTCGATGGGGTGGGCCCGCAATCCGATTGACGATTTTGTGCTCGCGAAATTAGAGTCGCTCAAGCTGCAACCCTCAAGTGAAGCGGAGCCGGCGACGAGACTACGCCGGCTGTTCTTTGATCTGACCGGTTTGCCGCCATCGCTGCAACAGCTCGATGAATTCCTGGCGGATCCTTCCGACGCCGCGTACGAGGCTTGGGTTGACAAACTGTTGGCATCGCCGCATTTTGGCGAACGGATGACGTTGGCGTGGCTCGATCAAGCTCGTTACGCGGATACGAACGGCTATTCGATCGACGGCGGACGGCACATGTCGCTGTGGCGCGACTGGGTGATCGACGCGTACAATCGCAACATGCCGTTCGATCAGTTCTTGCTCGAACAGATGGCAGGGGATCTGTTGCCCAACGCGACCCCTGACCAGCTGGTTGCGACCGGTTTTCATCGTAACCACATGATCACGCATGAAGGTGGCACGATTCCGGCAGAGAATCTAGTTAACTATACTGCGGATCGAGTGAAGACGACAGGGGAAGTATTCTTGGGACTGACGCTTGGCTGCGCCCAATGCCACGATCACAAGTTCGATCCAATTACGCAACGCGATTACTATCGACTGTTTGCTTACTTCAATGAGCTGAGCGACCGGGGGCTTGACGGCGATGGCGGACGCAACGCCGCGCCGACGATTATGGCTCATTCAGTCATGGCGCGTGATCAGCAGCAGGTCGCCAAGCTGCGTGACGAACTGGTGCAAATCGAAGAGCAATTGCGGGCGCAGTTGCCGAGTCAAACGGCGTGGGAAGCGGCGACTCGTCAGGAGTTGGCTCGTTTGGGTGAACAGCTAGAGCTGCATCCGGCGCAGGTGCTGAAGGTGTCCGCGCCGAATCGTACTGGTGAGAGCGAAGTACTTCCCGACGGGACCGTATACTTTCGAAACGGCAGCGATCGATCGCCGTCGGTGTCGACAAAGATTGACGCTGACAACATCACGGCACTTCGCTTGGAGTTTCTGCCAGACGAACATTTTCCCCACGCCGGTCTAGGACATGGCAACGAGCGAGGCTTGCCGGGTAGTTTCTTGCTGACGGCTTTCAATGCTTCGGCGACCGAACTGCCGGCCGACCAAGTCGATCTCTATCGAACGCTGGCGATCGCTGATGCCACGGCGAGTGCGTCGCACCCCGAGTTTCCACCCCAGGGCTGTTTGAACGAAGAAGACTTCAACGGATGGTCGCCGCATCCGCACAACCAGACACCGCAGCACATTACGTTTCATTTGTCGCAACCGCTGAATGCGTCGGAGACTCCCTATGTAACCTTCATGGTCGTGTGGGGTGGCGGTCCCTATGGTGGTGGTGCCGCCTTGTCCGGCGGCAAGTACCGCTTGTATGCGGTGACAGGGCGTGACGATGATTCGAATGTCCCGGTGGATGTGCGCGAGTTGCTGCACCTCGAGCCTTCGCAACGCACGGCGGAACAAGCGGAACGCGTCCGTGCCTACTATGCCAGCGTTGCGCCAGAAACGGCAAATCTCCGCTACCGTCGAGCGATCGTCGAGCAACGCATCAAGTACTTGACCGAACCGCAATCGGCGATGGTGATGGATTCGGCGGCCCAGCCACGGGAAACGTCAATCTTGAATCGCGGGCAATACGACCAGCAGCGTGAAGGCGTGACTGCAGGTATGCCCGCCAGCTTGTTGCCGCCATTGGAGCCCGTACCG
>JAGQPK010000001.1 GCA_020426755.1 Planctomycetales bacterium | reverse complement strand
CACCACCTAGCATGCGGCTCCGCACTAGGCGGTTCGACGTAGTGGAGCAAGTTCTGCCCAGAGTGACTTGAGGCTTAACATCCCTTGTTCCGCCAACCATCGGTTGGTTAGCCCAACGCCACTGGCAATGGTTTTGGCCATGTGCCAATAGCTCTGGCGACTTTTGGCGTGTCGGATGGCCTGGCGGCGCGGCACGCCCAGCGCGATGAGCTCCCTTCGACGCGTGCGTACATGACGCCAGCGCTTCCAGTAGCACATGCGAATACGGCGACGTATCCACTGATCGAAACGAGCGAATAGTTTTAACTGCGCGGCCAAAGCGAAGTAGCCCATCCAGCCGCGAACGTAAGTTCGCAATTCTCCCAGACGTCGCTCCATCGAGATGCCCCGGCTACGGCCAGTCAGCTCGCGGATACGGTGCTTGAACTTTTGAATTGCCTTGTTCGCCACTTGAATTGTCGCGCGTGATCCGCGAAAGGCGAAGCCGAGATATTCAACTTCATCGCTCGCGACGATGCGACTCTTCTCCTGATTCACCACGAGACGTAGTTCGCTAGTCAGGAAGCGCGTGATGGAGGCCTTGACGCGTTCGGCACTGCGTAGAGACTTGGTGAAGATCACAAAGTCGTCGGCGTACCGAACGAACCGTAAACCGCGTCGTTCCAGTTCCTTGTCCAGATCATCCAGTAGGATGTTGGCGAGGAGCGGTGATGCGGGGCCGCCTTGCGGCGTGCCTTCCTCCGTCGGCTGCAAGATGCCTTCGACCATGACGCCAGCTCGCAAGTAGTTCCCAATCAATCGCAGGAGTCGCCGATCATGGACCTTGCGAGCAACGCGTGACATAAGAATGTCATGTTGCACGCGGTCGAAAAACTTCGACAAATCCATATCGACACAATAGCGATATCCGCGTCGAATAATGCGTTGAACTTGCTTGGCTGCTCCATGAGCAGAACGTTTGGGTCGAAACCCAAAGCTCGATTCCGAGAATTTCGGATCGAACACGGGTGTGAGGACTTGAACGATGGCTTGCTGGATCAGGCGGTCGAGCACGTTTGGAATTCCGAGCAAACGCTTGCCGCTGCCATCGGGCTTGTCGATGGATTTGCGACGTACCGGGCCAGGCCGATACGTCCCATCGAGAAGTTGCTGCCGGATCGTTGGCCAACGAGGTCGAAACCAGTCAGGGAATTCGCGCAGGGTGATGCCGTCGGGGCCAGGGGCTCCACGGTTCGCCTTGACGTTCTTCCTTGCCTGCTCGAGGTTGGCTTCGGATAAGGCAGTCTCGAGTAATGACTCGGGCGTGTCACTCAAGGCTGGCTGCTCGATCGGCGCCGTCGCGGTACGTCCCGGTCGGGACAATGAACCTAGCGTCTCGTCAGTGACATCCCCAGAAGAGCTCTGCGGTGTTTCTGACCAGAAGTTCCCTCGCGTCGAGTCGATCGATGACTCCTCCTTGTTCTTCATCGTTTGGTCCTTCCCGTCTCGATTGGTCTTCGAGCGGCGGTACTTCGACCTCTGCTGACTCCTGCCTTGCCCGTGTCGTCTTGCGACGGCGCGTTCCCGGTTTTCAGGCAAGCCTTACTTGCGGAAGCAAACGCTGGCCCGCAGGCCAGTTGGCAGGTCTCCCCGGATAAGAGCGTGATCTGTCGCTGCGCAAGCTCGTCATTTACCTGCGTGGCTGTCTGGGAACGGCTTTGTGATGTTTGGCTCATTCGCCTGGCCCCGCCGGCCTTGTATGACGTTTCTGTACGTAACCTCGCAGCGCTGGTGAGAATGTGGCTGACAACGAGCAATTCCGCCAGCTTAACGACACATTCGCAGGCTTCCTCCCCACGGTCGGTCACCCTCCCGCAGTTGCCCTCACCTCGTACTTTGTCAATCGGAGTGGTCATTTGGTATACTGAGCTCCTTGAGACTCCCAGTCTCGTACAGGGGACTTACACCCCATAAAATCACGCCCATGACGGGCGTACCAAAGCGTTGGACACGGAGCCGCGGATCGGGCGGCTTTGAAATGGTCACTTGTTTTGCCGCGGCCCGGTCAACGCGGTCGTTCGTCGCCTCAGAGACTTCGGAATGTCCAATCCGTACGAGTCGCCGTCGTGTGGTGTGCAGAATTCAATCAATCCGTTCGGCCATATGAGATTTGTTCTTCCAGCCACCGTTATGATTGCGTGGGCGATTCGCTGGATAGGAATTCGGTACGTTGATGTAACGTCAGCTGAGTTTTGGACGTGGCCGATACTCTCGTTGCAAATGAGATGGGGCTTTTGGGTTTGGCCACTGAATGCAATTGTCATCGCCAGTTGTATGATCGCGTTCTGCCGCGCCGAGTTCGTAAAGCGAGATCGAGGCAGAACGTCACGCCTCGTATTGATACAGCTAGGTGCGCTTGTCGCCTCACTGGTTCAGGCTGCGTTCGCCGATAGGTTTGGCCAGTACATCGGACCTTAGATCGAGATTGGGTTTCGCAGTGGCGGCAACGGACCACAAGTAATTTAAAGTGCGGACATCCGAATATCGAGTGGCTGCACCGTTACGAACCATGCCGACGAACTAACGCATGCACTGGAGTGGCCGAAAGGTGCGGTGTTGAAAGGGTGCGTCATTGGCGGCCACCCAGTGATGCGAACCGTTCAAATCGTGATTCGTCCTGTGAAGTGGTGGCGTTGATTCATTCAGCGTTGCTTGGTAGTTCGCGCAGAGCTGCATGCGTCAACTCGTGGCGCTTCAATCTCCGCTTTGCGGCTCATGGGCGTTGTTGCTTGGTCGAACGGTTGTTAGGGCTCTAGTCGGCTGCTGTTGGCAAAGCTCGATCATTGCGATGTTGCGGTGGTGGCATCGCGTGACTCTACGCTTTGTGGCCGCTGGGTGCGCTTGCTTGGTCGGGTGGCTGGTCTGACTTTGGACGGCGGCAGCGCGCAGAGCCCGACCATGCTGTCGGATCAGCTCTTGGGTCTGCTTGCCTAGTCGGGTGGCATTTGATTGTCCGTGAGCTTGACTGGCTTTATAATGCGCTCGGTGATGGTGCAGCCATACACTGTCGTGCCGTACCATGCGCGATGATGCCGCCATGCTCGAGAATGACGGATGTGCATCTGAAACACGCTTTGAACTAACGCATGCACTGGAGTGGCCGAACGGTGCGGCTTTGAAATGGAGCGTCATTGGCGGCCACCCAGTGATGCTGAACGTTACAACGCCAGAATCTTCCTGTCTTTCGCCTTGGTTTCGCGAATCGAAAGTGCGCTTGCAGTCAAATGGACGTGAATCCATACCAATCTCCGACCAAAGCTATGTCTGGCGCCGAAGACAGCTCGCTAGTCGGTCATTTTGGTGTACTTTCGTACGGTGCCGGCTGTGGCCTTCTGGCATCAAACATACCCGTTGCAGTCTGGTCGTCGCTCAACTTCATGACACCTAATCGGCACCTCTACATTGTCTTTGTCACTCTCGCAGGCGGGGTGATTGGGGCGGCGCTTGCTGGGATCCTGGTTGCTTATCGGGGGCGCACGCGCATACGAACTTTAGATTGGATGATTCTCGCAGTGGCTGGATTCATTTGGCTTATGTTCTTCCCTTCTCAGCACTTCGGCGACAGGGATGGACGGCGCGGGAAGGAATTCGACAATGTCGCGAAGTCGCGAGGAATTCACAGCTCGTGCGAGAGACTTCCGTTTATATCAGTACGACTGTGGCATCGTGGCGAGCCTGAGCACTATGAAGTCTTCCGTGATGGCACGTTTTTGATCACTCGCGGCATGCTCGTTGTAACAAACGCATGCAACGGAGCCGGCGGTCGGGTCGGTTTTGAAGTCAACGCATCTCGCGCCGGCCTGCTGATGCTGCACGTTATTTGGCACGGAGACTCCTATGACGGACCACGAGCCAAACTCCGAGCTATCGAAACTCGCTGTTGATTTAACTCGTTCGTCAAACGTCTACTCGGACGCTCTGGCGAGTATTGCCAAACAAACTGCGAGCATGGATGCGATATCCAAAGCCGTCACGGCCCAATTTGCAATCGAGCGCAACCTTCTTCGCTCGACTGACGCAATGCTAAAGCAAATGCGTGTCTTCGACACGATCTCTCCGAGCATACAATCCATAGTGTCCGCAAACACAAGCTTTACGCGCATGGCCGAACGCCTCGCAAGCATTGAAGCCGTGCAAAGCGTCGCATTCAGAAAGATATTTGACGACCACGCTCGAATCCCAAAGGCGATTCAAGGCATCGGATTATCCGATTCGATCACCGCGGCGTTCTCTCGGATTGACACAACACGAATGCTGGCAGCATCGCTCGCGGCGCAAACGAAACTGGCCAACTTCGACAATCTCACATTCGGACGCCTTGCTGGTTTGGACGCGGAATTCAGCCGCGCCATTTCAACAAACCTTGGTAATCTAACGCGTTCATATCAATCGCTTATCAATGTAGCGGCAACGCGGGAATCACTGGCACCGCACCTGCCATTGATTACGACCTATGCTCCCCTTGAATACTATCGTGAGATCGACGTTGTCGAGTCGATTACCGTCGATGACGAAGTCGACGAGTTCAATGATGACCAGCAGATTGAAACCGCAATCGCCGAATCAGTGCCGTCGGTTGATGGATTGCTTGCGGCATTCGATGAACGGCTCGTTGCCTTGCTTCATGGCGCACGTCAGTCGCTGCGCGACGACAATCCCGATCGTGCTAGACACGTAACAACTTCTGTTCGTGAGCTATTTACACAAGTCTTGCACGCGCTTGCTCCCGACGATGATATTCGTGTGTGGACATCGAACGATGAGCATTTCCACGACAATCGCCCAACGCGCCGTGCTCGATTGCTATTCATTTGCAGACACATTGATTGTGACCCGCTCTCGCGATTTGTCCAAGACGACGTACGGGCTGCGCTTTCCTTCGTTGATTCGCTGAACTCTGGCACCCACGTTGTCGAATCAAAGCTATCGTTCGTTCAGCTTGCGTCGATTGTATCGCGCATGGAATCGCTGCTCGTGTTCCTCTTGCAGATACGTAACCACTAGTCGGAAAAGCCAAATAACTAACGCGTGAACCGGAGCGACAGGCCGGGCGGACTTTGAGATCATCGCGTATGGCTGTCGCCCGGTTACGCGACACGGCGGAAGCGGCGTTGGCAAAGGCTTCGCAGGGAATGTCGTTCGCAGGGCTTGGAGGCCGGCGTAAGGCTCCGTTTGAGCCCCAGGACGAAGCGACCTTGTGCACAAGCCGGCCCCAACTTCGGGTCGGGGTGAGCGGTCACCAAACCTGCGTAGGTGAAGCCCGCCTCGGTCGATTGGCGGCTGGCCGTCGTGCTTTCGGTGAAGCCCACGTTTCAGATAAAATCTAGTCCCGATACACGCCAAATCGCGACCATGTTTCGGCCGGCAAGAAAATGTAGTCGACGTGGCCGACAACTTCGCCAACGTGAATCGGCCCGATGTGCCGGCTGTCTTTCGAGCGATCGCGATTGTCGCCCATGACAAAGATGCTTCGATCTGGGACGGTGACATTGATTTCGTGCTGAGAATCGCTGTCGAAGGCATCGTCGTCCAAGAGAACGCGATAGCGGTGACCCGTGAGTGATTCGTCATATATCTCCCCCGTTACCTGTCCGCGGAGCTGGGTTACGGCCTCCATCGGCACACGTTCACGTTCCAGCTGCTTGCCATTCACTTTGATCTCTCTTCCCCTAATCGCAATCTCATCGCCAGCCACACCGATCACACGCTTGACCCAGTTCCGTCCCATTTCCGCGGGGGGAGCGCGAAACACAACGAGGTCGCCGCGTTGGGGAAAGCCATCACGCATCGGTCGCTTATTCACCAGAATCCGATCGCCGGCCAACAGACTCGGGTTCATGCTGCGTTCCGGTATAAGGAATGCCTCGTACACGTACTCGCGAATTCCCCAAGTCAGCGCCACAGGATAAGCAAGCTGTATCGCGATGAGCATCCAGTAAAGGCTCGCACGATTGTATTCCTTCATCTGGTAGTCGAGATCAACTCGCTTAGCGATGGCATAAGCATCAATCGGTGAGTAGAGATAGATGATAACTGTCACCGTTGCGGGCAGCAGAATCAAACCGAGCAAGACTCCATTGGAAGGTTGCGTGAACGCCGCGATGATGCACAGCAGCGGCAGCAAAAACCTAGCTGAGTACAAGAAGAGCCCTTTCGCAATCCGACCACAATAAATGTGACCGACTCCCGGCGAAAGAAACGATAAGGCGAGCGCGACCCACGGAAATCGAACAGAGGTCAGGTCTGAAGCCATTTCGGAAATCTCCTAAAACACGAGCAATTTTGCCGCATGTGCGACATACAAAAGCGGGAGGCTGCCCACCACCAAGGCCGCCAGGCATGCTGCACAACGAGCCAGCAGCGAGTTGTTCATTCGATCGGCAAGACGCACATTGCGAACGCTCGGCGCGCCTCGTCGTTCGATCGCGACCATCACTCGATCCGTCAGCTCGCAAGATGGTTCGACAGCCCGGCGATTGGCGATCCACTCGTCGAAGATCGATTCGTTGTCCATCATTTGTCTCCCTGTGTCGGTGCCATAGCAGTCCGCAATCGCTGCTTGGCACGGTAAATTCGTGACTTCACGGTCCCGAGCGTCGTTGACTCGATGTGAGCGATGTCGGTATATGGCAGAGCTACTATCTCGGACAGAACGAATGCCGTCTTCTGTTCGATGGGCAACGCATCGAGTGCCAGGTCGAGGCGGCTCCAGAATTCATTCCGCGCGGATTCGTCGCCACTCGCTGCACGTATTGTGTTCGCGATCGCTTCGCTATCGATTACCGGCCGCGTTCGCTTCAAGTAGTTCACGCATCGGTTCCGGGCGATTGTGAACAACCACGTCTGCAACGAAGCCCGTTTGGCGTTGAACGATGCCAGATTGTTGAACGCTGCCAGAAAGACCTCCTGCGTGATGTCTTCGGCATCGTGTTCGTCTCGTATCAGGTTGCGTGCGAAGCGGAACACCGGCTGCTGATAGCGGTCCACCAGCTTCCGAAATTCGCTCGTTTTGCCAGCTAATACACAGGCTAGGATTTGTTCTTCGCTTACCAATGATCCGCTCTCGTTTGATGCGTTTGCAGGTTATACAATTGGAAGTTCGGAAAGTTCCTGGATTCCTTCAGCAGATTCCCTTTTGCGACCCTTAGGCGAAAACTCAACTTCCCCTAAACCCGAAATTCCTCTCGATGAACCCCGAAGAACTAAATGAGACATTCGCTGTGCTCAACGAAGAGCCAGCCCGAGAAGTGGCGCCGACGGAACGGGACCGCGAGCGGAGCGGATGCCGAATGCACCGAGGTGAGCGATCGGGACCACGACTTTAGGCCGTTAACTCTGAGATGCGACCTGCGTAGGTGGAGCCCGCCTCTGACGCGAAGCACAGAGAGCGAATGGACCGTCCGTCTTCGAGCGCGGCGATCGAGGGCACATGTGCTTTGGACGGCCTCACCTCGCGAAATTGGCGGGTGCGTATTGGGCCGTCGGAACGGGCTGGGACGACTCGCTTAGCTGCTCAGGTCACGCCCAGGTATGCAGATGCAGTTGGCACGAGGTTCTGTTCCGGCGATCAACGTTGAAGCAGCGGCCGATTCTCTCTGTCGCGCCAAAAGTTCATCCATGCCCACATTAGCGAGAAATACGATGCCAGCAGGACGAGACGATTGTGAAAATGCCGCATGTCACTCAACGTTTCCCACCGCGTCTTGGATGGAGACATTTGGGCGTCGAGAGTCCAAGTTGCGTTACGCCGTCGCGCGGAATCCGGTTCCGATTCAGGGTATGGCTATTGGGCACTATTGCCGTCGGGATGCAATTGCCGGCCCAATTCACAGGTAGTTGTGCCGCGTACGCAACGTGCATGACGAGCGTCCCAATCGATAACGCGAGAGTTTCACACCATTAAGCACGACAAAGATTAACTCCGATACGTACCGGCTTGGAAGGCTGCGACGAGATCGGCAGTGTTGAATTCTTCGTCGCCGTTCCAATCACCATCTGCGAAGGTGGAATTTCGCGCGATGCCGTCCTCGTATTCTCCAATTTGAAAGAGCATGACAAGATCCGAAGAATTGAATAATCCGTCGCCGTTAGCGTCACCCAATGGACGACTGCCTACGAGTGTTACGGTGATGGGTCCTGTCGTCAATTGCCCATCCGTGACTTCATACGTGAAGGTATCCTGCGGCCGATAGGTGGTGCCCGGCTGATAGGTAAACGAACCATCGGCCAGCAGTGTAAACAGGCCATTCGTCGGTGCTGTCAGCAATTGAACACTTAACGACAAGCTGTCAGCATCGCGGTCGTTGATCAACACCCCCGCGGCCGCATCGACCTGCAATGCACCATTCAACGGCCAAGCGTACGTATCGTCTTGTCCAATGGGCGCATCGTTGACCGGCAATACTTGAATTGTGACCGTCGTCACCTCGGAGAGACTCTTTGTATCGGAAGCCCGATACTGAAACTGATCAACGCCCGTAAAATCAGCGGCGGGCTGATAGCTAAACCGGCCATCCTCGTACCAAACCAGAGTTCCGTGCGTGACTCCTTCGACGAGCACCGCGTGCATCCGATCCTGATTCACGTCGCTGTCGTTGGCTATCACCGAAGCCACCGCGTTGCCGCCGGTGACTCGTACGGCATCAACATACGCTCCACCACTCGCACCCGAAACATCATAGGCCACACCCGCGATACGTCGCGTCGCGCTGCCTTGTCCCGGCTGACGGTATGACCAGGAGTTTGGCGTGGCAAGTGGCTGTCCGTCGATGATCACGCGCCAGAATTCAGTTGCTTGATCGGCCTCGAAGAGCACTTCGTACCAGTGATCAGGAATCCAGGTCGCATTGAGCTTGTGCCAGACGCCTTCGTCGGCCACAAGAATCGAGCCATCATCGTCCCAGCGCAACGCTGGGCCCAAATTCGTGTCGCATCCACAACTTTGATTGCCCGATAGCAGATGGAGTGTCAATTCGACACCGGCCGTGAGCCGAACTTGTTGCTGCACCGTCACGGTCACACGACCTTGATCTTGCCAGCGTCGCGAGACGCTCGACGTGGGTCGCAGCCACAAAGCGCCGTCACCTTCTTGGACGACTCGCGGCGTTACTTGTGAAAATGAATTGTTGGATTGCCAAGGTTCCAGCCAATGCGGTTCACCGCCACCTTGTCCTTTGATAGGACCACCGAGCGTATAGGGCGAATGGCTATTCGTGTCACTCAACCAACCACTCCCATCATTGAATCCGGCTTCCGAATAGATGACACTCGGCCCGTCCGCCATGAGTCGCTCGTCTTCGTTCACGACATACGCATCGTCGTGAGCGATGGGAGGCGCATTGACGATGAGGGTGACGATCGCGGGTGTTGATTGCAGAACACCAGTATCCAATCGATAAACAAAGGAATCCTCACCCGTAAAGCCGGGCGCGGCGGTGTAGCGGAAAGTGCCGTCCGGCTGCAACTCCAGCGTGCCGTGCTCCGGGGCCTCCACCAACTGCGCGGCCGGTGGAAGCACGGCGGGATTCGGCAAATCATTGTCCAGCACACCCCAAGCAACCATCGGTTCTCCAGCCGTAACCACGCGCAGATTGTCGAAGGTCGCTAACGTGCTGCCGCCAACGAAGAGGTGCCCATTGAGTCCATTCAGAAACGGCGTCAGCTTCAGGTAGTCGCGTTCGACGTGCGTAATGTCAGGACGGAACGTGCCATCAAAATGGGCGTCCACTTCGATGGTCAATTCGTTGCCCAATTTCTGCCAGCGAATGCGATGGATGCCTGGAGTCGTTACCGAACCAATCGTTTCGCCCGAAGCTGGGGCGTTTGCCAACCCCACCATGCCGCCAAGGGCCGCCGAATGAAAACGCAACATCAATGAATCGCTCGGTTCCTCGTAGGTTTGCGATGGAACTCCTGCACCAATCCCGATGTATTCGATCGACTCCTGCGTGGTGCGAAGATCAAGATCGACCTCCAGCGTCCAGTCGGCAAAAGCGTAGCCTGCATACTTTGTCCGCAAGTAACGGCGGAACTGTACTGGCTGCAGCACGCCATCTCGCTGCGCAAACGCGCCGCCGGGATCTTCCAACCAACGTGCGATCGTGGGCGCGGAGAACGACTCGTCAAACGTTGCCCGTTCATCGCTGCCATATGCAGCTTCGGCGACTAAAGTCTCATTTTGATTTGCGGAGTACGAATCATTGATTGGTTGCATTCCAGCGCCGACCGGCAAACTGCCTGCTTCGTAATGTTCACGCAGTTGGTCGCCAGTCAACATGGTTCCATAGACGGCAACCTCATCGATCTGGCCATGAAAGGGCTCGGTCGAGTAAGAATTGATGCCAATCAGTAGCCCTCGCGTGCCGCGCCCAGGGGGTGAGTTACCCGCGACCGTATTCACCGCTTGGCCGTTCAAATAAAAGGTGGCATCGTTGCTGGCGTCTAGCACGACCGCGACGTGATACCATTGATTCACTGACGTGAGCACGGGCTTACTGATCCAATCATTTACACTGAACCCAGTGAATATCAACGATTTGTCAATGAGTCCAAAGCCAAATCCGCCCGTCGCAGCATCCTGCGAATTCACGAAAATGCGTCGCAGCCCCGACATCGTCGAAGGCTTGACCCAAGCCTCGATCGTCAACTTATTTTGCAACCGTTCAATCGCCGAGCCACCCGGGATACCAATCCATGACTCGGTGTTCAACGGAAACAGCGCCGACGGATCGAGATCACCCGTGATTGCACCAGCTTGCCCCACTTGGGCGCGGGAGTACACACCATCATTTCCGTTTCCACTGGCGTCCCGCGCGGCAGCGGAATCGTCGGCCTCGCCAAGTCGCCAATATCCTAGCGGCGCATCTGCCAGCACGTGGTCTTCATAGCTCCCACTGCGCAGCATCACGCGGGCCGGAGCGCTCGTCACTTGTCCGTCACTGACCTGATACTCGAAGGTGTCCAGCCCAACATATCCTGGCTCCGGCTGATACTCGAACGCACCCTGCGGTGAAAGCGTGAGCGTGCCATGTTGTGGACTCGTCGACGCAACAATCTGCAACGCATCGAGATCGGGATCACCGTCGTTGGCCAGCAATCCCACCTCGGCGTCGCGCACCAAACGCGCGTCACCCGGCCAAGCATAAGCATCGGCGGTAGCAACCGGCGCTCCGTTCAGCGGCAGGCGGATTTCCAAAGTCTCGCCCGTGAAGACTCGCGATCGCTTCGCGCTAAGACTCATATGTTTCGGCAAACGTTCGTTCATCGTCACTACCTTGAGGAATGTCATTGAACGAATATAGTGGTGTCCACCGGACTCCATCAAGCAATTTGTTGTGACGTCGCAAAACGGCGCCGTGTAACGTTATCCAACTAGGTGGGATGGACACTCCTGCCCGTCGAGTTTTGAGTCCATACGTTGGAGAATCTGGAACTCCTCTGGCGAGCGCATTTCCAGTTGAACGTCACATTGGGTGTTTCGACGCCATTTAGCATGCAAATGAGAGAGTGCACCGTTCTCGGCATTAGCCATGCAAATAGCGCATCTTCGAATCTTACTTTGTCGCAGACCCCGGGGATAGCCCGCCAAGGTTGACGGGCCGGGATAGAGGCGTTCTGGTCAATCACAAGTTATCGTGCTGGGACCCTCGAAGGTTTATGTCTCGACTTCCTTCGCTACCCGCAGTTCTTCTCGCGACAATTTGGTATTGCCACGTTGCTCACACTGAGCTGAACGACCCTCTGGGCTTACCGTTTGATTGCGCTCTTTGGGCAATCTCAGGCGTACTAAAACTCGCGACGTTGATATGCATTCTAATTCTGCTTGACCGATTCATGACTCGGCTAGCTGGAAACAAACATCTCGTCCTGCGAACAGGACTGATCTGGTCATTCGGCGTCGTCCTTTTTGCGGTTGCTGCATCACTAACCCGTGAGTGATGGGCACCGATCATCTCGACCGACGCAGTAGAAATGTATTCTTTGAGTCACGATATTTCTCACATGGGCCAGATTGGTGAACACTGGACTCGCTGGAGATGGTGTTGGTCACATGGGATCGTGACGTTTCTCGAAACCATCATGCTACTTGCAATTGTCTGGTGGACGATGTTCGTTGGATATCGACTTGGCGATCGTCCAGGTGCTACGTTGATGACGATTTGTGTCGCGGTTCCGTCAGCGGTTGCCTACGTAGTTGTAACGGGTTGGGTTCTACTTGACTTCGACTTTTTCCACGGTGACGTCCTGCTAAGTTCGACGTTGGCCGATATGCTGATTCCAATTCTCGCAAACGATCCATATACTTCTATTGGTGCAGGCGTATACCTTGCCACAACGATAGCCCTCGCGGCAGACCCACAACCCGACCTAGAAAACAGCCCGCGCGAATAGCACGCACGACAACAAACGCATGCACGCGGAACCGCCGGTCAGCTGCAAGAAAATGGAAAATCACTTGGCGGCGGCCCAGTGACGCCCGACGTTCTGCTCAAGAAGTCTATTCAGTGATTGCGTCAAGCCAAAACTACGCTGCTGAACTGACGCTACACGTATTCCCTTTCGAGGTAGCGCGATGAAGCGTTCTCCTTTACTAATACTCGGCGTTATCGGATGCGTGTTCATGGTTGGTGCGGGTGTCATGAAGATCTTCGCCAACGAAGTCTCATTCGGACTTGTATTGATTGGTTTTGCCTGCAGTCTATTTGCCAACATGCGGTGCACTTATGAGTACATGAAAACAGATCGCATTTCTGGTCAATGTTCCTCAGGACCAAAATGACTCCCTCGATTGCATCTGGCGATCAATCGAAGAACTCCATAATTGGAGACGCTATGTCGGAATGCTCGACCGAACCCAGCGATGCACACGCAGTCACGGACCTGGGCGTTTTGGAGACCTCGATTATCGCGACACTGCGATCGCAATCGTTCTGCAGCGAGAATTTGCCATGCGCAGGATGAAAGTGATTCTCGCGATTCCGTATTGGGCGATACTGTTCGTCGCAATTTTCACCTGGATGACGGTCTTCTACCCATTCGCTTTCCTGGCCTACTGTTCCCTCACGAATAACACGGCCACGACGATTACCGTGACACCCGTGGGAACGGCCGGTTCAGATGGTACGCGTCGGCTTCTTCCCTTATACCGAACTTCGTTCCCGTTCTTTAAAAAATCGCAGCGTGGTGCTTTCGAGGTCGCCCCAAATGAGACTCTGCAGTTCTGCTACGATATGGATGACATTAATTTCTCAGAGATTGTGATTGGCAACGCCGACGGCAACGTTCGACTGATCGTCGTTAATGAACAACCAACTTTACGGCAGTATACGGCCCCTGAGAAAACCGACTTTGCGGTCACGGACATCAATTCGCTGCCTTCAGTCCCAAGCAAAGTCAAGCTTGCAGCAGATATGGCTCAGCAGCTTGGCAATGCGTGGATCGTTTATTTCCTATCTGCTATCCTGATTGCGTTTGAGTTCGGTCGCCACCGTCTAGCGAAGGCAGAACCAAGCGTTGGACACGGAGCCGCCGGTCGCGTCGTTCCTGGAGACGATGTTGATTGGCGGCAGCCCGGTCAACGCCAGCGTACCCGGCTGACATAGACATGACGGACAACCCGTATCAGCCTCCATCGGATTACGCCAACCGGGAAACGCTCCCAAAACGACAACGTATCCCTAAAACCCGACCTGAAATTGCTGGCCAAATAAGTGTGTTCGGATGTCTCGGCGGTGCGTTGGTCGGCACGGTTGGCTTCCTCGTCTTGATTGCGGCAATTGAACTCTTGATGACGCCACCCTTTAAGTCGCCTCCGAACTACGGACAGTTTGGCATCATCGTCATTGGTGTCGGGTTCTACGCGGCACTTTTCGGCGTTTGGCTTGGCATTGTTCCATACGTTACGTGGCTCGGCTATATTCCTGTTCATCTGCTTGGGCTCTGGCTCATCTGGGCGATCGACAAGCGATTCTTCGCTGAGGTTGACTGGACGGAGGCTCCGATCGTTGCGATGTTAACTATATTTGCACTCCCGACCCCGATTGCCATTTGCGTAAACTTGTGGGCGAACCGCTATCCGCACATCCCACACACCGGGTAACCATCGCGTCAACCGGAGCACGCGAGCCGAGCGTTTTGAAGTTGAGAATTCTTCGCGCGTGCCTGGTTACGCGTACCGTTATCCGACTGATTCATGGGACTTGACGCTGTTGAACTCGTAATGGACGTCGAAGACTATTTCGGCATATCCATCCAAGATTCAGAGGCAGAGCGTGTGCGCTCCGTCGGCGACCTCGTTGCGCTAATTCACGCACGAATCGACGCTGCGCACGCTGCTGCTTGCCCAACTTTGTCATCGTTCATGCAATTGCGATCGTGCGTACGCGAAATCGCATACGACAACAGGCTTTGCATTCGCACCAGCACGAGGGTTGTTGATGCACTCACTGGCTCGGAACGTCCGCCGGCAATGCGGAAGGCTCTTGTCTTCCTCGTCCTCGCGGCGATCGCATCGGCCATCGCTTCAGCTGCGGCCATTGATGTCGCTATCTTACCGTTGACATTGGCACTTGCGGCAATCTTCACGCTAGCTCTCCACTTTCTAACTCTCCGTTTTCGCATCGTTCCGCCAGACGCACTCACAACCTTCGGCGCGATATCACAATGTGTTGCGGGTGCGACGGTCGCCTCGTATGCGTCTCGCTGGACAACGTCACTTCGAGTTCGCCGTTTTGGCGTTAGCAATCCAAATCACGCAGGAAACAGTCGTAGTGAAATAGCTCAACGAAATGAGGCGAAAATGACGCAAGGTCGTCGGTTAACAATGGTGTCTGGTCGTCAGCTGTGTGTTCGCTTTCACTGCGACAGCACGGATCCCGATCAGCTTCGCGCCCCGAGAACGGAGTTTCAACCTCTGCCGTCGGCGCTCATCATTACGCCACGGCCAAGCAAGACTCGTTCAGTTCTGGCCACCGCACGTCAGCTAACTCATGTCGGAGCGACCGACTTTGGTTCACATCATCTCTAGGACGGGTCGACGTCCGTTGCGGTGGATACGGAGCAGCTAGCGATGCAGGTTAGAATTGACCAGTTGACGAAGGTATACGGTATGCCAATGTTTGGGCAAACCATCGCGCTGGACAACATCTCGCTTGAGTTCCCTGGTGCTGAGTTGGTGGCGATCGTGGGCGCAAACGGTGCGGGTAAGACGACGTTGCTCGAGTCGCTGGTCGGAATTGTTGCGTCCACGTCAGGCGCGGTGTTTCTAGATGGTGAACGCTTTTCGCGAAGCCGTATCGATCTCCGCCGCCGTATTGCCTATCTGCCGGATGTGCCACTGTTCTTCGCAAATACGACCGTACTCAAGCACATTAGCCTCTACGTCGCTTGTTATGAAGCAGACCGTGTCGGTCTCGACGCAGAGATCGTCAACTGGTTGCAAGAGTTTGCTCTTTTGCCAAAAATCGACCACCAGGTTCGCACGCTATCTCGGGGCGAGAGGTACAAGGCGGCGCTGATCGCCTTGCTGGCGGTAAACGCGGAGCTCTGGTTAATCGATGAACCGTTCGCGTCCGGCATGGACCCGGAGGGTTTGTTGGCGTTCCGTAAGGCGGCTCGGATGGCCGTCGAGCGTGGCGTCACAGTGATCTACTCGACGCAAATCCTCGAGGTGGCAGAGAGGTTTTCCGATCGCGTATGTATCTTGCAGTCAGGGCGCGTGCGGACTTTTGACTCGATCGAACGTTTACGAGATCAGCATGGCATCCACGGCGGAGACCTGGAGGCAATCTATCGTCGCATCAGCGAAACTCCACAATGAAGCTGCGATCTCGTTCACTAGAACGTTCCGTTCGACAGCGCGCCTGTTCGCTCAGGCCGTCTGTTGAAGCTCGGCCAACAAGCTGGCTAGCCCGGATCCGCCATCTGACGTTCGGCTTGCTCGCCGGGGTGCTTGCGGTAGCCGTAATGGTCGTGTGCGCTGGGGTCTTCGCGTTCATACTCTGGACCGCAATCGCACTCGTCGCACCTGGAGAATGGCTACGCGTTGATCCACCCATGGAGCCCGTGCATTCACTCGGCGATTGCCTACCTCGCATCGCGCTTATGTACCTCGCCATCAGCCTCATCGCGAGCAATAGTGCCGAGACGACGACACGCGGAACAACGTCCAGTTACTGTCAGTTGCTAGGCCGACTACCCGTATCTGACAAGACAATTCGTCGGCTGGAAAGTCCTTGTCGCGCTTGGCCTTATTTATTCGCCTACACACTGCTCGTCTTTGCAACGCTTGAGTGGCACCATGGCCGAAATGACTTAATCAGTTTCGCGATGGTGCCGCTATTTGCGTTAGGACACACTTGTGCGTCACTCGCGTTGAGTGGCATTGCCAAAGGATTCATGCCCCGTCGCGCCCGGCTCGTCAGCCTGCTGATTGCGTTGATTGGTATGCCTTCGTTGATGTTTTGCGTTTTCATTCCGTCCGATACGCTGCGATTGCTACGCATTGGCGACACCCTGCTACGGATGCTGCCGACCGGTTGGATGCTTGTGGCTTGGCACGACGGTTGGCTGCAGCGTGAAGCTGTGCCGTATTTGTGGTTTCTCCCCGTCGTCGCACTATGGCTGATCGAGCGATGGCGAGTCGACACGTTACCGATTTCGCTCGAAGAGATCACGGGGGCGTCGACGCATTCGTCCCAACGACCATCGCGCCACACAGCAAGATCGCCGTTCGGACAAACGGCACGCGACTTGGCAATGGTGGTCAACCGTGAACTGGAAATGAATTCGCCCGGCGCCGGCATGACGAGTTGGCAAAACCGCTGGCTGCATTGGCCGATGAAGCATCGTGACCAGATAATCATGCAATCACTTCATCTGATCGGAGAGCGCCCCGTCCGCTTCCGGTGGGTGGTTTTGACACTTGTGATCACCATTCCATTCGGCCGCCTGTTGACTTGGCTAACGCAACACGCTTACTACTCACCGTTCCCCGACGTGGCAATCGTTCTTGCCACGTTACTTTTTGTTGCATGGTACGGACCGACGAAGTGCGACGCGTCTGACAACAGCTTCACTTCCCGACCGCTGAACCTTCCCATCGGCTTCGACGAAGCGATGGCCGCTGGCCTTCGGACGTCGCTGGCTTTCGCCAAGCGATTCCTGCCGGGGCAGGCGATATTCGCATTGATCTTGGTAGGGTTTGACCATTTGTCGACTTGGCTGGCAGTTGAAGTGGCCCTGGCGCCAATCGTCCTCTGGGTGCTGGTGCTGCCCACGCTGATGGCGATTGCCTTCCACGTCGAATCGTTCCCGCTGATCGTCCTGTCGGGGGTGCTTGTCTTCCTGTCGACGTTCGCGGTCTTTGGCTTGCTGTTCGCCCCGCGCGTTCCCACCGTCCTGCAAGCTGTGGCAGCAATCGCTGTCGCGGCCTGGGTATTTGCCGTCATCTTGCGTTGGGCTTATCTGGGTGGTCATTTCGAACGATTTTCGCAGCGGAGCAAATGATCGGCAGAGATCAACCAATCGTGTCACTTGACGTTACTCGATTGAAACGGGTCCACTGTTCGGCACGTCATTTCTTGTTGTCGACACATTGTAGCCACACCCTAGGCGCTGTAACCGAACGTGTGCTGCAATGCTGTGGCCAGTTCCGGAAACTGAAACTCGTACCCTTCTTCTTCGAGTCGCTGTGAGATGACGTAGCGGCCATAGAGCGCTAACTCGGGGTCGGTGCCCAACAGGTATTTCGCTCCAAGTCTTACCATCCATGAGTACGCGGGCAGACCGATTGGCATCCCGATCACGCGACGAAGCTCTCGCATGAATGCTGCCTGCGAAACGGGACGTGGCGCGGACGCGACATAGGTTCCTCGCATTCCTACGTCAGTCAAACCGCGCTCGAACAGGCGATTCAAGTCAACCTCGTGAATCCAGCTCATTCCTTGCGTACCACTGCCGACGCGTCCGCCCAGTCCAAACTTGGCCAGCAGCGCAAGAGTATCGAGGGCACCGCCGCCGGCCCCGCGATTTCGCCCCAGTACGAAACTAGTTCGTAGCACAACAGCTCGCTGAGCTGGCAACACGCTACTGTGAAATGCCTCTTCCCATGCTTTTCCCACGAACGGGGCCAAGCCATAGCCGAGTGAGGACCGTTCCGAGCAAATCGTTTGCGGTGGATCACCGTAAATGTGTGCCGTACTCATCTGCACCCAAACCGGTGGAGGTGAATCGACGCTTCTCAATGCCTCACCTAAGACGCGCGTCGACTCGACGCGTGAGCGAAGAATCTCATCTTGATTGTCGGGCGTCTTGATGCAGTCGACACTACGGCCAGCAAGGTTGATCAAACCTGCTGCTTCATTCATCTCCTCTCGCCACGTCCCCACCGTGCGCCCGTCCCATGCAACGTACTTCCACGGACCTGCGATTTTTGGCATGCTGCGTGAGAGAATTACTACGTTCGCGCCGCCTTCGGCGAGATGATGCGCGAGCGAAACACCCAGGAAGCCGCTGCCACCGGCAATTACGATCGTCTTTTGTTCGAGACCACTGTTCACGCCTTGCGCCTCCCGCAACGGAAACCGTCAGGACGCTTCCGCGTTAACTGGCGGTCAGTCGAATTGCCTCCGTTACCAAGCGATCAAGTGCGTATCAGCTAGATGCCTGCGGACGAAAGTTCATCGTCTCCGCGCTGGATAGAAAGCGGTGCGACGGACGTGACGCCTGTCGTTCAACGCGACGAGGGCGCTTGTTTCGTGCTGCGACGAAGCCGAACGGCAGCAAGCGTACAATTCGGGCGACTCTGTGGCCCGAACTTCACCGCGTCGCGCCATACTTGCACAGCCAACTCGTGCTGTTCGTTTAAGTCCATCAGGCAACCGACGAAGTAACGTACGTCGACCTGAGTGGCAGGGTCTGGCGACGCATCAATAAGCTGTCCAATTTCTTTGCTGTCACGCTTGACTCGTTGTCCAGGCTGAGCTTCCAGGACGGAAACGGCGAGTGCCGCGAGTTGCTGCCGTTGAGGAGTTCGTGCGATTTCCGCGGAATTGGCCACCTGCTGAAGGAATTCGATGGCGCCTCCCAGAGCCACTTGGTCGCCCTGCTGCTTGGCGAGAATCGCCAAGGGGATCGTCATCCATAGTGACGGCCGTTTGGCAGTCGCCGCTTGATACGACTTGATTGCGCGAGGCACATCACCTTCGAGCTCATCGAAAATCGCCTGAAAGCCAATTCTCTGTAGATCGTTCGGATGATTGTTGGTCTTTAGGTAGTCGCTCACCGCGGCGCGGGCATCGGCAATCTTGCCGTGGTTCGTCCGTTGACACCACAAATACCAGTTGCAGATCTCGGCACCTTGATATCCCTCGGCGGCAAGTCGCACGAATGACTCGGCCTTGTCCCAATCTTCCAAACCTTCGTAACAACGGCTCGCACACTCTAGTCCCCAGGCAGGACCGGGCTCGGCAGCGGCCAGCGCGTGCGGTTCCGCTTCCTTCCAGAGCCCTCGTGACATCAAGCCTTCGGCCAAGGATTGATGAATCCGGGCTTTGCCTAGCACTCCTTCATCTGACGTTAAGTATTCCGTGAGTATCGATTGCCATTGATCGTAGTTGCGTTCGCGGTAATACAGATTGCTGAGCGTGAGGCAGCGCTGCACGGTAGGCAACAACTCAAAAGCCCGCTTGCGCACTCGTTTCGCGTCCTCCCATTGCCGTTGCGATTCGTACTTCGCGGATAGCTGATCCAAGCCGGCAACATCGTCCCAGACCTTGGCCTCCCATTCACGAGCTTCGTCGCCAGTTGGGGCGGCATCACTCAGAGCCAGTTGGAGTCGTTTTACGTAGGTTGAATGAGGAGCCAATTGGGCAAGATCGGTGACGAATGCCTGTTGTGCCGCGGTATCTGGAAATCCGTAGTCAACTCGCTCCGACATACTTTGATATGTGAACTCGATCCCCATCCGTTGTTGTGCATAGCGGCCGACGTTCGCATAACGCGACGTGGCATTGGGTAGCATGTCACGAACGAACCTTTGCATATGCGGTTGTGGATCGATGACTTGCAAGCGTTCCAGAATGGCGATGTATTGATCGTGTTGCGTGGACAGGTCCACGCGAAAGCTTTCCACATAGGCAGCATACGGGTGGTCCATAACGCCCGGAAGCACATGATCGATCAGGGGAGTGAGTGGCCGTTTCGTCGCGTTCCGCTCATTGAAAATCGCCGTGACGATGGTGACGAACTCTTCATCCTCGATGAGACTGCCGAGCAGATTCCAGCTTGGTTCACTCCCATTGTCGTCGAGTGTCAGTTTCTTCAGCCGACTGGAGATCGCCGCCGCCGTTTCGAAAGGGCTCGCCTCCCAGTCGATATCTTGCAAGACGCTATCGGGCAGGTCGGTAAATGAAGGCAAGTAATGATGCAACGACGCCAGCAGCAACTCGGGGCCCGCCGCTGCGGCCCAGCGCTGAAATTCCAATGCCCCTCCCAAGCGTGGCATCAGCTGTAACGGCATCTGTTGTGATTGTCGCATGCGATGGTAGGTGGCAGCCAGCGCGCGATCGTCGTGACCACTGATCGCCAATCGAAATACCAACCATTCGGCCAGTTGGGCAATCGTGGGTTCCTGATCGGCCAATACCAGAAGTTGGTCGGAATCACACTGAAAATAGGGCTCGATGACTCGAGACCAGGGAGGCAGCGAAGTGAGTGATTTCTTGGCATCGCCCCACGGTTTTTCAGCCGGGCCGAATTGTCCCGTAATCGCCAACACGTACGCTTCCACTAATGCAGACTGGGCCCGATCCTTCTCGATACCCTTCAGCCGATCGACATAGAGCATGGCACGAGCGAGAAACGCTTGGCTCGCGGCGCTCCAATAATGAGTGGTCAGGAGGCTCAGGTTCGCGTAGGCACGCGAAAGAATCGCCAGCGGTGGCGCCGTATCGGGCTGAGCAAGCAGTTCGTAGTGGGCAAATCGCGCCGCTTGCAGTTGAGGTATGACGCCATTGCCAAGTAACAGCGGTTCCATCACGGCAAAATCCGTCGCGGCAGCCTTGGGGCGCTCAAGCGTATGACAGCCAAACTGTTCGAGCATCTTGACGAATGCCTGCCGTGAATCTGCGGACACCATCTTGACGATTGAAGGATAACATTCCGTCACTGAGCTACCGAACTGATAGTCCTTGGACCAATCCGGAGGTCGGTTGGTGGAATCGCCCTGCCAGATCCGCACTCGTAACGTTCCGTCTTCGTAGGGGATCGCTGAGATTTGCAGTGACAACTCGCGGTCACCTGCCGACAGTTTCGGCAGCGGTTCACGCAACGTTGCGTCACAGGTACGCATCCCGAGTTCTTCCCGGGCAGCAATCAACACTGCCTGGCGAACCAGTTCGCGTGGAACAAGTGCATTGAGTTGGTGAGGGGATTGATCCGCTGGAGCCCCAGGGATCACGTTGTGCAAAGAGACGCACACAATCTCTGATCTAGGTGCGTTCCCCAACGATTCAATATAAGCGCGATCCTCGATGCTCAACCGCTTCAATTGAACGCGTGCCTTTTTGCCGTCTTCGCGGCGTAGGATGGCGAACTCACCGTCGAGACCCTCGAACTCAGCAGTCGCACGAAAGCGTCCGTCCGAACTCTTCCATTCCCGTTGTTCTGCCTGAGCGGTCGCCAGCCCGAACGTTAGCAAAAAGATCACCAAAAGCGGTAAGCGGTTGTTTGTCTTCATAGCAACGCGATCCGGAAACCTGATTGAGAAGATTTATTGCGGCGCCGGGAATTCAGTTCGCCGCAACGAGCCAGCGTGTCCTGCCAAGGAACCTCCACCATGTGTGAGGAACGAGTCTAGCGGACTCGTGTACTGCCAAAGCTTAATGCTATTTCGCTTGTCGTCGGCCGAAAGCACCTGTCCCACTCTAAAGGCACGAAGCTCGGCCGTTCCGGTCGGAAAATTCACAATGAATTATCCGCGGCGCGCGATTCAGCCAGTTGGCCGCTGGTAAACCATGAATTAGACGGACATTGAATTGATCGCAAACCCCCGATCGCGTGAGCGCGACAGCTTCGCGCCCGCGACTGCTGAAGCGGGCCACGACAGCACAGTGGGCAGCTTCTTTCGTGAGAGACTTCCTGAGACGCTTCTGCAAATGCTTGCTCCCGTAACCCACGCCGTGTAGGCTAGCGGTCGCGATCATAGCGAAGAGAGTGGGTGTGAAAAGACTTCGGAACACCTTCCTTTTTCCCAATAGCGCCTAACCAGGCGATTTTTGCGATCCGGAGTACGCACTCATCCAGCGACGCCGCAGACGGGAAATTGTTGCGCGCAACATCGGCCGGTAAAGTGCACTGATGAATGACGCTCATCCGAATCTGGTCAGACCTCGCGTGGTGTCTCAAGAGACTCACGAGGCCATTTTGTTAGAAGATATCATTGCCTCCCACATGGCGCCGGGAGCTTGTAAGGTCGTCGAACTTGTCGGCCCAGCGGGATCCGGCAAATCAACCGCCCTTAAGCACCTCGCGTCACTGTCATTCCCAATGGGTCTGCAGTTGATCGACGATCTTGGCCGCGCAGAGACGCTGGCACCATCTGATACACTGAGCGTCTACACAACTCGCGTTAGATTTAACCAAGGAGCAACTTCCTATCGGCTGGCAAGTTGGACGTTGGACGACGTCATCGAGTACGTCCTGGCAACGGCGCCGAGGAAATGCTCGTCAGCGATTGCCAGGCTATCGGCCGATCCAGATCGCGTGCTGCTGGAGGGCATACCGGCACTGCTCTGCTTGGTCGTTGATCAGTTCGTTACTAACGAACGTGTGGGAGATGTCAGGACGGCTCTGCGCGCCGCCATCGCGCAGCGAGTTCGTGGTGCACGGCAAATAGAGGACGCCGAATGCTTCGCAGTGGCACAACTGACGGGCGACTCCGACTTGGCCGATCAGAAACGTCAATCGTTATCAAAGTCAGGCGTTGACCGAGCTAGTTTGCGAGTGTTGCAATATCGCTTTCCGCAAACACTTCTCTGTGCGGATTACGTTGCCGCGCGGCTGAGGCGAGGGCAGCCGCCCACGTTTCCGCCGCGCCGGCTGCCACGCGATGTCCTTCAAGAACTCGCATCCATCGTCGCGAGCGATCTGCGGACACTGCGCCGCGTGAGGAGAATGTACGCTCGATCACAATCCCAGTATCTACCAACCCTCGCCAGCATTCTGCACCTTGCAGATCGCGAGTGGCGTCCTGACAGCCGCCGCCGAACCCATCTAGCTGGCGCACACGTGGCGGAGGCAGATTGGCGGGGAGTCGATTTGTCCGGCATTGACCTGCGAGAATCTGACTTATCGCGAGCGGTGCTGCTAGACGCGACTCTCAACGGTGCGAATCTCGATCGAGCGATCCTGCATGGCGTCATCGGCAGTGGCGCTCGTATGAATCAGGTGACCGCACGTATCGTCGACCTTCAAGGCTCGGATCTGAGTCGCGCGGAGATGAGTAACGCCACACTAACCCGCGCGAATTGTGCCGGAGCTGATCTCAGTCACGTGATCGCCAAACTAGCCAACTTTCGTCGCGCGAATTTCTGCGGTGCGTCGCTACGAGCAGCGTGCTTGGAGGCCAGTGACTTCCGTTTTGCTACGCTTCGCGATGCAGACTTTTGCGAAGCGATCCTCAAGTGTGCCAACTTGTCCGATCAAGACTTACGCTCCGTGGCGATGACTGGAGCGACATTGGAACAAGCAATTCTCCGCAAGTCAGATCTCGAGTTCGTTGCCTGGGAGCGAGTCACGCTGACGAAGGCGGATTTGACGGGAGCCTACCTGACGGGGAGTCAGTTGCCAGGCGTCGACCTCCGGCACGCGAAGCTGCAAGGCGCTGGCTTGGCGGACATCGAATGGCCTGATGCTGATCTGCGCGGCGCGAATCTGCGCGGCTGCGCGTTCCACATGGGTTCGTCTCGTAGCGGTCTAGTAGACAGCGCCTACCCAAGTCACGGAACGCGTACCGGCTTCTACACGAATGACTATGAAGATCGCTCATTCAAATCACCCGAAGAGATCCGCAAAGCGAATCTGTGCGGTGCAGATTTTCGGGGAGCGATCTTTGAGGACGTGGACTTTTATCTTGTCGACCTGCGCGGCGCGAAGTATGACACGCACCAGCGAAAGCACTTCGAGCGCTGCGACGCGATCCTAGAGAACTTCGTTCCATAGCGCGAATTCCGGTTTACCGAGCCCCGCTACTTCCACTTCACCGTTATGAAACGCCTGACAGTTTCGCCACTCTGAATCGATTGTCGCCCGAGTCGAGCAGGCCGCGAATACCGACCAGCCAAGCGTGAGCTAGCGTCCAAGTGACTGGCTGCTCAGCGGCAACCGGAGAGCTTTCGGCAGAGTACGCGCCCTCCTGAAACGCCGCGACCAAGTCGCGCGTGTTGAACTCGCCATCACAATTCCAGTCGCCGTCTCCCCAACTCGAGTTCTCGACAATCGCGTCCTCATACTCTCCGACGACGAAAACTTGCACGAGATCCGCTGAATTAAAGAGACCGTCAAGATTCGCGTCTCCCAACTGCGATCGCAAAAGTGTATGCACCAGGTACGAAAGGTCGCCTTCATCGAGTTGACCATTTCCATCTAGGTCAAATTCTCTCGTCGTGGCCTGTGCTCGAACGGCGGCGCACAACACGTCGACGTCGGCATGATCCAGCTTGCCGTCGTTCGACAGGTCGCCGTCGCTGGCGAATGCCGTCTCGATAGCCCCCATGTCAAGCCGCCCACCCAAGACGCGGCGGAACCCCACACCTCTTTGATCGTAATTTAGCAAGTCGACATTGGGCACAAACAACGGATCACCCGCGTTGCGAGCAGGGCTATCGGCTTTTAAGTGATGAACGTATTGATAATCCGCTCGATCTTGTAGGGGCTCGAGGCGTGGGTCGATCGGCTGAGTGATCGATCCGACGAGATTACCAAGCTCATCCGGTTGGCCGTTGGTTGGAGGAAGGCCCGCCACCGTCGAAACGCCGACGAGACTATAAGTGGCCTCCAACCTACCAGTGAACTGCAGTGCATCGTTATTCGCGAGAATCGAATTGGCCAGAATGAACTGACCTGAACTATTGAAGTCGACGCCTCCGACACGTCCAACGCTCGCCAGCGGACCAGAGAAGAAATTGTCGGCGATCGTCGAATGTTCAATCACGACATCTCCGTTTCCCGAATAGTCGATGGCGGCTCCTGAGCCAACGGCGGCGCCCGAAAGTGTAATGATCTGATTCGCGGAGAAGGTGGATCCGATGACATGCACTTCGTCGAATACGCGAAGCGCAAGGGCACCACCGGATGCGGCGTCTCCCGAACTTACGCCGCGCGTCTTGTTATCGACAAACGTGCTGTTGGCAAAGAACGCATTGCTGGGCGAGACGCCTCCGGACGCATAGATCGCGCCCCCGTCGTCGTTCGAGAGGTTGGCCAGAAAGCTGCTCGACGTAACCTCCAGTTGCCCTCTCACCGAAAGTGCTCCTCCAGCCCTGCCCTCGTTTTGAATGAATACGCTGCCTTCGACCCGCAATTGTGTTGCATTAATGGCCCCACCGACATCGGCGACATTCTGATAAAAGAACGAGTCAGTGACATTGAGCCACTTTGCAGCGTCGTTCGCTGGACGCAAACACAACCCCTGTTCGATCGCACCGCGATTCGCTTGGAAATTGACGCCGGCAATGCTTCCCCACATGCCTGCAATCGCGACTCGATCTACGTTGAACACAGAAAGCCCGCTCAAGTGCAGTTCTGCGCAGGGATTCGTGCTACGCGGCACAACGACGATCGCGGATTGACCATCACCGTTCAAACGATCGGGCGTCGGATCCAGCAACGTTCCATCAAGACCAATTACGGACGCTCCGGGACCGACGATTGTCACCGTGTCGCGAACTTCCAGCGGACCCTGACGTAACTGGATGACACCAGCCAAGCCGTCCTGAAACTGAATGGAATCCGCGCCGGACGCAGCATTCGCAGCATCAATCGCTTCGCGTAACGTCAAAACTCCATCATCCGCAACGTTCACATCGCTCAGCGAGCTGACGAGGTACGCGGCCAGTAGTTGGCGTAATTCGAGCGATTCAAACTGAAGCCGACAACTCAGACGTGCCTGTCGGTTGACTGCTTGCCTATCGTCAGATCGCATGTTCGCTCCCCGCCATACGTTGTTTGCAAGTCATACTGGACGGTGTCACTCTGAGTTGGCCGTCCACACTCCAAATCGTGTAGGTAGGGAGACGCTGACTAGCTAGTCCACTCTACATCCAGTCTGCAAATGCGACAACAAAACGACGGAGTTCATTTCGTTTCACTCCCTTAGCGCAGCACTTCGGTTCAAGCTGACTCAGGACCGGATCGGACCCAGCGAAGCTTCATCCGTGTTGAGTTGTCGGAGAGTCTCCGATACGTCCGATACATGGACTAACCACATCTCGGCAGTACTGATTGCAGTGGCACTCAACCATGCTGGCGATCGTGTATAAAGCTCACTCCCCGACCTTCAACGGTGCCATGGAACTCACGGTGTTGCCTGGCAAGCTAAAAGTCGTTTGGACTGGCAAGACGATCACTATAGAATGGCTCTCAAGAACAGGAGACGTGCGTGTAGAGTCCGCTCCTAATATTCTGTGTTTGAATCGCGACCACGATCCGCGAACGACGCGTATGACGGATGGAGTGTACGAAAAGTACCGCGCGACGGTAACCGCATATGAACGGCTCGCGACAGCACGCCGACGATCCGACAGATGGAGATGCACTTCCGGAACGCACAATGGCCAATGTATCTGATGACGCTATCGTTCGGAAGTTGTGGTGGTCGATTCGTTATTTCATCGTTCTAATCGTGATCTGGTTATCCTGGATTCCTGTCTCACGCGTCGGCCAAGGCAATTTTTCATTCATTGTCATCCCGCTCGTCGCAGTGAGCATTGCCGCGTTCTACTTTGCTCACAAATTGCAGAGTCTTCCCTTGAGTCTGAGTGTGCTGACGGTCTATTACGTTGCGGCGATCTATGTCCTGCTCTCTCCACTTATCTGCCCGAGTGCAGTGAAGGAGCTGCGTTCTATGCCGCTCCTTTGCCTTCCGCATGTCACGCTGCAAGTCGGTGCATGGTTGGTATCGCGGCGTTATAGCTGACCAATGACAGCGGCGCCGGCGACAGTTGCCTCACGAGGTACCGACGTCGATAGGTGTAACTTGATCTTGTGTGGAACTTCTCATCAAGCATGACGTCGCGAAATCTGTTGTGGTGATTTAAGAGTTGTTCGCAAGAGCCACCATACAACGCCGGCCAGTGCCCCGATCATCGTGTGAAAGATTACGACTACGGCGACAACGACCGCCATCCCAACGCTAACCGCGATAGGCGACTCAACCAATTTCGTCCGGAAAACGACTAGTACCAAGAGAGGCGTTAAGACTCCAGTTGGTATACTGCCAATGAGTGCACCGCGTTTCGCATACCGCAAACAAGACTCATCGAATGCGTCTGAAGACATCGACTTAGCCAATAGCAGAATTGGCAACGTCGTCGCAGCCACGAGCAAAACGTAGTAACTCATCGGTCTGGCAGTTCAATTGTGATGCGTAAAGCGGTCTAGCCTGACCTTACCAAAGTCGACCGCTCGTTGCAAACTGACGCAAGTACGTTGGTGCGACTGGTGAACGAAAGCTCGTATGGGCTTGACTCGGATGAGCGTCGAGATCCCTGCGATCCGCCTGCAGCGCATAGTGCCGTTCACTTGCGTAGCTGGACTGCGTCGCTTTAGCTGTTTCCCACGGGACTTGGCGGGCGAACGCAAAGTGACGCTGTCCAGTTAGTCCTCGTCGCCATGGTCGCGTTGGTGATTCTGTTGGCGGGCGCGATCCTGTATGCTTTGTGGAGATTTGCCCACTAAACGATTCTTCAAGATCATGGCGGAATCAATGTTCATCATCGAACCAATGCTTTGTTTTTTCCGTCTGGTCAAACAAGCTCCGATCCGCACTTCTATTGTTGCGATAGTAGCGCGATGAACCCGCTGACTAACCACAACAAGGCACCGAAACGCGAGATGTCGTATGTGCGGGCATTCGGCCTGATCAAGTAGGCAAAAAACAGCAAACATGAAACGAGTACGAAGATTGCCTGGAGTGAGGTTGGGCTGAATGCAGCCAGACACCAGAAGGGGCCGAAGATCGCCAACGGAAGAATCAATGTCAAATGCGAAAAGGAAAACGACACGAGCACAGAGAGAGCCACAAGTGTCAGGTCAACGCCAACCATCATTCCGACGATCTCAATGAATCTCCAACGCGAATCTGTCTTCATGAGTCTCACCAGTGACGTCGCTCTTCCGGATCAATTCGACGGAAGATCAAGCCATTTTACGTTGAGATTGTGGCTCAAACGGAAACAGCTGACGTGATGCGGCTAGCTAAGTCCGTCATTACCGGCCACCTGTCTCGACGATTGGGCCCCGTCCGCTGGACGGGGCGGTTTCAGTCTACTCGGTCTTGCAGTTTAAGCGTCTTGCAGTTTAAGCAACAGCTTCTTGACGGGATATAATTGACTTAGCATAGTGACTCGAAGTGGATTCAGGGGTCCGCAAGCTCCACGTTGACGCATGCGTGCGGTAAGGTGGATAGTTTCGCGAATGATGTTTCAACCGACACATTGCGAGGTGAGTTCTATGACCACGCCCATACAGCCAGGGTTTCTTGCTGATGGTTGCAAGCGTGCTCAGGCTGCTTTCGAAGCCAGTATTCGCGAAGAAGTTGAGCACCAATATGCGGACAAACTCGCAACAGCCTCCATTGTGAAACGATGGACGCTCACGCGAGAAATTGAGAAACAGATAGCCGAGCGGCTGGCTCAAGTCGCACCACCAGAGGCACTGTATTGAAAGACGACATATCTGGAAGGCGCGTACGACATAGGAGCTGTGGTCGTCTGGCTGTAACATCAATCTACGTCATGAGTGGGGCGCAAGATGGCACCGCATATCGATCCAAGCATGAAGCGTAATCTTGAAAGCTGTCCCAGGTGTAGCGGTGATTTGCAGGATGGATTTGCGTACAAAGCGGCCGGACTGTCGTTCGTCAGTAACGATGCGTTGCGACGACGTTTTGTCTCATGGGATGAAGACCTTGCACAGGCCGGGCTGCGCAAATTCCTCCCGCATAGAGCAAGGTACTTTCGCTCACAAGTATGCCGAACCTGTCAGTTGTATTTAGTTGACTACAGTCGCACGTACGGCCATAGTGAAGCCAAGTTGTTGATGGAGCATAGGTAAATGCCTGCAACGACTCGATCGCTACCATGCCAGCCTACTTACGGCTTCTGAAACACCGGGTAGGCAGATGTACAAATGCGAACTAGCTGCTTGTTTCCAAGTTGAGGTAGCACATGTCTGGATTCCGAATCGGCCGAATAATGTTCGTTCTGGGCTTGACCATGCTGGGCGGGCTGAAGCTCCGTTACATTGATTTCGCCTTCTCCGCCCTGATGTTGTTTTGGTGTGGTTCAATATTGATCATGAAGGTCGGCCGATTCAGAAGGCGGGACGGAACGCTGGAGCGTATGCCACTATCCTTCTTCGTCGTTTTTGCGATTTGCCAACTTGTTTTTTGGTCGTTGACGTCATGGGGACTCGCTCGAGATTATCTATCAGGCGCGACGGATTGGCGCGTGCCTGATGTCGTTGATTTGACACTGGCTTTTTTAGTGAGCAGCGCTAGCGTCGCCTACACGCTTTTCGGCCGCGAGGAAGTTGTCCGGGCGAACCTTGGGGCGCTGTAGCGCAGTGTTTGGGCAAACTTATCGGAGCGACGTTGACGTTGTCGTTGATACGGGATTGGCGACAGCGTTGTGGCAGGACGTTTCGCTTGTCGAGCCGCGGCGTGATCTGTACCATAGACGGAACACGCGGGCTGACGCTAGCGGCCTCGGAGCGGCTCGCTTGCCCTTGGTGAGATGTTTCTTCTGCCGACAGTATCGGTGACTCACGATCTTTTTTTGGGTTTTCGCGACCGCTTGGGTCCCGTTTCGGGTAAATGACCAAGTGGCAACGATGCGCGAAAGGCATCCTTGCACAGCAATGTCTGACCCCGAAGTATCCGTCGAGCAATTGATTCAAATGGCGTGCCAGGGCAACCGTGAAGCGATTGGGGAGCTTCTCGACAAGCATCGTGGCTACCTACGAGTGCTTGCGCTGCGGCAGTTGGATCATCGTGTTGACGCGCGAGTCGATGCATCGGACGTCGTTCAACAGACTTGCATGTCCGTGTTCGCCCGCATGGCACAGTTCAAGGGATTTACCGAAGCGGAGTTCCTCGTTTGGTTGAAAATGATCCACCAGCACAACATCAAGAACGTGATACGCCATCATGTGGGTACGAAACGCCGCTCCGTTGCACGTGAGGTCGCCGAAGGCAATGACGTAGTTAGCGCCACTCCAATACGCCAGGCCTCACAAACGGCGAGTCAGCGACTCATGCTGTCGGAAGACGCGGTTCGATTGGCGGCTGCCTTGGAGCAATTGCCAGATGACCAAGCGGAGGCAATCCGCTTGCGTTACCTGGAGGGTTGGACAGTCGCAAACATCAGCGCTCGCATGGATCGTAGCTTAGACTCGGTGGCAGGGCTGATTAAACGTGGTTTGGTGACGCTTAAGAAACACTTCAGCGAAACTCGTAGCAACCCGGCGCAGAATCCATGAGTGATCCAGGTGCGACGTCATTCGATTCTCTTTTGGCGAAACTAATGTGCGCCATCGATGCCGGTGAAACGATCGATGTAGAGGCGTTTATTCACGAGCATCCTGAGTTCACGCACGAACTCAGGGAGTATTTCGCCGCTGAGGCGCTCGTCGAATCTCTCGCCGGTCCCAAGCTCGGCAGCTTGCGTGACATCAGCGAACTGGACAACGATCTGAGGCTACACGAGCCTCCGCAGGACGCTGTGTGGACGCAACTGAGTAGGATGAGAAATCCAGCCTCCGTCAGCACGACGACCAGCACCACGACTTCCAAGTGTACTTCTGAAACCGTACCTACGATCCACGGGGCGCAAACCGAGCCGATCGATGAAGAGTTCTTGTCGCTTGGTAGGTATACGATCCGTCGCCTGCTTGGCGAGGGTGCCATGGGCAAAGTCTATTTGGCGTACGACAACGAGCTTTGCAGGTCAATCGCCCTCAAGGTGCCCAAGCTACCGACTCGTAATGATGCCGGCTGGGAAGATCGATGTCGCCGAGAAGCTCAAGCAGCGGCGGCTTTACGCAGTCCGCATATCTGTCCTGTATACGACATCGCGCGAATTGACGGCCGCGTCGTAATCACCATGCCGTACATCGAGGGCGAAAGCCTAGCGCAACGTTTGGATCGCTTTGACAATCGTCGGATACCGGTCGCTGACGCCGTGCTAATCATCTGCAAATTGGCGAAGGCACTACAGATTGCCCATCAACAGGGAATTGTGCACCGCGATCTAAAGCCATCGAATGTAATGATCGATACCGAGGGTGAACCCATCATCTTGGATTTCGGGCTGGCACGAGATTCACGAAATGTAGACGTTGACGAGAACACGCTCGTCGGATCACCACTTTACATGTCGCCAGAACAAGTCACTGGCGACACTCGGCTGATCGGTCCAGCCACCGACATCTATGGCCTGGGGATCGTGCTGTTCGAGTTATTGACCGGACGGACGCCGTTCGTGGGTAAAACGCTCGATGTGCTTACGCAGATCCTCAACAGCGAACCGGTCGCGCCGTCCACAATTGTACCCGGTTTAGACGCAGGTCTAGAAGCGATCTGTGTACGCATGTTGGCGAGGTCGCCGAGCGACCGATTTGACGACATGCAGGACGTCGCGAATCACCTGGCAGCGTTTACATCGACAACTGCGCCTACGCGGGCTGCGAGGATGCACCCGCGACGCTTCCGAAGATTCCGTCTACCAGTCACGATGCTGGTAATCGTGGCGCTGTCACTGATCTCGTGGCTGGTCTGGATTCGGTCACTACAAGCCACGATGCAATTGAACGTTCAGGACCCCAGCCTCCAGGTGACATTCGATGAACGGCCGGTCTCCCGGCGAGCCGACAGACCTCATCGAGTACGATCAGGCAAGCATCGTTTGGTTGTACGGCGCGGCGAGCAAGAGCTGAGTTCGACAATCATCATTGTTAACGCCGGAGATGACCTGCATTTAAAGATCGAGTTCGAGCGGGGGCAGCTGGTCATCTCGCAAGACGGCAAGCCGATCGGCGGCAGTCCGGTAGTGCTGGCAGAGAAAGAGCTGAAACGACTAGCGGGTACAGGCCAAGCGTTGCATTCGCTCAGCGCCTCGCCGAGCAGTTCGCAGATACTCGTCGGTGACGGTGAGGGAGCACTCCAGTGCTGGGACGTCGATAAGAGTGAGCTGCTTTGGCAAACGCCCGCTCATCATGGCACGATTGAATGTACCGTCATTTCGTCTGACGGCTCATTCGGATTATCGGGCGGTTCGGATCATCAAATAAGTCAATGGAAGATGGCGACGGGCAAGTTAGTTCGGCAGTATGTGGGGCACACGAATCTCGTTGCAGACCTAGCGTTGAGTTCGCAAAACGACACATTTTGTTCGGCTAGTTACGACTGCAGCATACGTCGCTGGTCGGTCGACGAATCCAACTCGGTTGGGTTATTGGCGTATGAGCTTGACAGTTCAATACCCGATGTAAGGTCGCTAGATGATTTGAAAAGTTTGGAGGCACACATCACTTGGGTACGCGCCGTTGCGTACATGCCAAACGATCGCGCGATCGTTTCTGGCGGAAACGAGGCGCTGCTGGCGGTTTGGGATGCCGACTCGAACATGATGCGTCAACGATTGATCGGACATCGAGGCCCCGTACTTGACGTCGCAGTAAGTCCCGACGGCATGTCGATCGTGTCAGCGTCCTACGACACGACATTACGAGTTTGGGACGCCGAATCCGGCCAAAGCCGTCTTGCTTTGACGGAACATTCGGCTCCTGTACTCACGGTTGACATCGACGACAGCGGACAATGGGCCGCCTCTGGCAGCGCCGACGAAACGGTCCGTGTCTGGCAATTGGCGTCGGGGCGGTGCGCGCAAGTGTACGCTGGACACACGGGCGCAGTTACCGGCGTCGAGCTAGACCTCGCACACGGACGCCTCATTTCCGTCGGAGAGGACGGCACGATTCGAATCTGGAGCTGCGATTCGGCAGACCTGGAAGCATCACTTCATTGACGTCACGACGACCACCATATTGAGTTCGTTGACGTAGAACTCTCCCCAGCCGCGTTGTTCGCAATACCTCGGCTTACCTGCCGCGCAGTTCCTCCGTCTTACGAATGCAATCGGCAGGGGCCCATCCGGCGAGTTTCTTGCATCGCGGAGATTTCTTTTCGGATTCTGCGCCCCGTTAACTTCAAATCGGTGCCTTTCCCATTGGCGACATCGCGTTCGACCGATCGCCGACAGTTGGATTACTATTCAGGAGAGGCAACTCGTGAACCTACGGCAACCACTGGTCCTTTCGGTAGTCTGCTTGATTTCTACCACATTCGCTGGCCTCGCCAATGCGCAACGGATCTACTTTACTGACACGATCAACGACGCGATTTGGTCCGCCAACGCCGACGCAACCGAAATCACATTGCTGGAGCAGTCGGATCTGATCGAACCGCGCGGTATCTCAATTGATACGATTAACAACGTCATGTACTGGGTCGACTATGGTACACATCAGATCGAACGGGCCAAGCTAGACGGCTCAAACCGTGAGTCAGTCGTGACATCACAAATCAGCGGGCCCCGAGATCTGTCTCTCGATCTGACCAACAACTGGATTTACTGGACGGACCGTGACGCAGGTGAGGTTCTAAGGTCAAGCACGGACGGAACCTTCACTCAACGACTCGTGACGCAGGGGCTCCTCTATCCGTACACGATTCGATTGGATCCTGACGCTCAGAAGATGTACTGGGAAGATCACTTCACACTCCAACTACGACGAGCGGATACCAATGGCCGAAATGTCGAGACGGTCATCGATCTGCAGGACGTTCCGTACGGCGCGATTCCGGTTGGATTCGATATCGATTGGAAGCAGTCACAGATCTATTTTTCCGATGGCGCTTTCCCTCAAGCGATTCGTCGGGCGAGCCTTGACGGTACGGACATCAAGACGATCATACCTCGAGTCACCGATGTACGTGCGATTACGATCGACACCAAGAACCGCAAGCTGTATTGGGTCGAAGACGACGGCACGTCCGACATCATGCGTCGTTCTAACTTGGATGGGCGTTTTATCGAGGACGTTCTGTATGCATCACGTAGCTCAATACGTGATATTGCGTTTGATTATCGAGCAGCGGTTTACGGCGATTTTGATCGCGACGGGCAGTTAGACATTGATGACGTGAACTCGATTGCGCGACAATTTGGTGAATTGATCAATCGAGAACTCTATGACTTGGACGGCAATCAGTCCGTCGACGCCAGGGATCAGCAATACTGGATAAAGAACATTCGCAAGACGTGGATTGGCGATGTAAACCTAGATGGCCGCTTTGATTCGCAAGATATCGTCGCCGTCTTTCAAGCGGGGGAATACGAAGATCAAGCCGTTGGCAACAGCACTTGGGCTTCCGGAGATTGGAATGGCGACGGAGATTTCTCGACGAAAGATCTTGTACTTGCCTTTCAAGACGGTGGCTACGGTCCTGAATCAGTCGGCGCGATGGCTGTCCCCGAACCTTCGTCTCGCTTACTCATATGCAGGCTACTTGCAGTGAGCCGTTGTATTCGCCAAAAGCAACTCGCCAATCGAAGCGTATGACAGCCATTCAGTAACATTGCGGATGTCACCAGGTGTTTTGCAAGATTACTTGGCAATGACGCGAACGTAATATGAGGAGTGGGCAGAGACAGTTGGCGAGTCGTGATTGATGAGGATATGTGGCCAACACCGGAACCATGGAAGCCCGAGTGATAACCAGCACATCCAAAGTTCACTAAGGCGACCCGATCGTGGAGCCCGTACTAACCGCAGTTGTCGCAATTGGATGCCTGGTGATCATAATCCGGCAACACCACCGTGATCGCGCGTGTCGTGAAAGCGTTGGCACTGAGCTCTATGTCGTAGGCCGACCGCTCGCGCGTTCAGTTCTTGCCTGGAACCAGCTGGTTGGCCTCACGTTCATATTCCTTGTGAACCTATCGGAGTTGTTCGTCGCGAATGGAATTGCCCTCGGGGGGCGGTTACTCGTGGTTGTGTGGATCTTAGGAATTATTGTTAGCCAGGTCTACACTGCACGACGGGGCGCGATACTTGTCGACGCGGTGCTAGGTGAACACGGCGTGTGGATGTCGCTGGGGTCAGCAAGTCCGAATCCAGTGGTTTGCTGGAACCAAATAACTCGCTGGTCTTGGAGTCGTACGCCTACATTACACGTGAATCTCTACGACGGTCGGGCTGTTCATTCGATTTCGGTAGAGGAAGCGGAGAAAGAGCTTGTCGAACAAGTACTTCTGAAGAAACTTTCATCGCCGGTGACAAACGTAAGGCCAGATAACGCCGAGACACTCTGATGATTGCCGGGGACATCCTTCGCGCCGACCGTTACATGTGCTCGTAGCATGAAGGCTACTTACTCAAGCAGCGACGCATTGACACGGTCACTCGCCTGCATCACTGGCCAAAAAACGATCATATTGCCTGCTGGCGTCGGCCCTAGGTTTGATCGCTCAATTGACCGGCTCAGAAGCAACTTGCACAGTCCCGCGACCAACAACCGCGACGAGTGAAGCTCTGCACAGTTCAGCATCAGGACTGTGCTATTGGTATGGTAACAGCGGTCATCGCAGCGTTCCTAGCTGGGCGCCGAGCGTCGACGGATGGGGTTGCAAAGTTAAAGCTCGAAGTCGCACGACGTCGTACCGTGGCGGACCATCCTTTGACCAATTGAGCAGATTGGACAATGATGCATTGACTATGTGTTCCGAATAATCACCGATTCTTTGGAAGCGTTCGGAATGGGCAAGTATTCGGCCAGAGCCGGACGTTTGACTGGACCGACGAGCCAATGTCCAATCGTTGAAGACGTGCGGTTGGAAACGACCGCAGGCGCTTCTGCAACACGAACAGGACAAATGAGGCATGCCAGCATTATCACCAAACCAAGCGAGAATTGGTCTCATCCTCGTAGCATATGCGGCAATGCTTACAGTAGCTTCGTTCTTCGTCGTCTTCCAAGGAGCATCGGACGAACCATACGGAGTTTATCGGCGGTACGACGCCCTGGTGCAGGTGGGGTTGGGCACTGCGCTAATTGCTCTCTGGTGCTCCTGGTCAGTCGCGGTCGTCGTCTTCATCGTGGCTCAGAAGTTGCCGAAGGCTTGGCTAAGCGCGCTGTTGTGGGTGGCAATCTGCCTTTTCTATCTCAGTTTTTCACCGGTCGGCTACTTGAAGGACTTAGAGCAGTTCGTCATCCCAGGGTCGGGTCTAGACGAAGTCTGGACCGATCGGCACCCACCGTGACACGATGTCCAATCAAATGACCTTCGTGAGGCATAAATTGAAATGAACCCGGGTGACCACAATGACGACGACGACGCAGTTGCCGCGCTTCTATTCGTTTCCGGCTCGGACGCTCGGATCTTGTCGCTCGATCAACTTCTCGATTGCACCATGATTGGTTTCCACGCACTTGCCGACACCCCTCAGCTCGCGAAAGCCACGGAATCATTCGAACAATTATGGTATTGACATGTTCGATCTTGCCGTCCGCCTATTGGTCGTTGACTTTCGATACAAGCGGCAATGAGTCTTTATTCTTCGACGAACCAGACAGCACTTGAGCCTGCCTATCAGATAGTGACAAGTGCCATTCGGGTCAGATCTACTTTTTTTTGTTTTGGACCGTTGCGGAAAACAAAAAAATGGACATGACCCCGCGCAGGCCTGCCAGTGTCGCGTCGTTCGCAGTGCCTGAAGAATACAACCGCGAAATACGCAGAAGGTGCAAAAGCGATTTTGGGATGCAGCTGGATTCACACAAGAGTTGCGGCGGCGGCCAAATCGTTCAGTTCCCCCGACGGCGCACGATTTCGCATGTTTAGCCTCTTTAGCGGTCATTAAAAATGGACCTGCCCCCACGCACACGTCCACGATTGAACATGAAACTACCAACTAGATTCACGCTTAAGTCGCTCTTACTGTTGGTTGCATTGTCGGCTGTGTTGCTTGCGTGGAAAGCCCTTGAACTCCGTCGACAGATTGCGCGCCGAGCAATTGTCGCAGACATTCAAATGGCAGGCGGTCACGTCACTTTCGCAGAAGATGAAAGCGGAAAGCCAATCGATCGCGTACGTCGACTCTATCTTGCCAACACGAAGCTTGAGGATTCAATTCTGAATCGACTATGGTTATTGTCTGAATCACCGGTGGTGTCGTTCAATAGCACGAGTTTCTCGGATGCACAGGTTCACTACCTGGATGACTTCGACAACTTGACGGAATTGAAACTCAACGGCACACGAATCTCGCCAGATGGCATTCGACACTTGTCAGAAAAGCATGACATAACGCGAATCACGCTCTACCATACGACATTCAAAGCGGACGACCAGCAGCTCTTGATCGAGCTGTTCCCGAACGCCTGGGAAATAGCTTTGCCGGGCATAAGGCCGTATTTGAGGTGATGAACTTAGGATTGGCCGAGTCTGTCCATCAATCCATGGAATGTCATTTGACTGCTGAACTGCATTGACAATTGCATTTAGATTTTCCGTGCAGGAAGCTAGTAGGTCGCAGTCGATGAATTCACCCGTTGGCGGCGACGCAGTATCGTGATGACGTACGCTACGCCGACGAGTAGCAGGCGGCCTGGCTCCGGTACTGCGTGAGCTTCGATTGCGTAGGCGCCGGTTTGAAAAGCCATGACGAGATCGGAGGAATTAAACCGCAGGTCACCATTCCAATCGCCCGTCTCCCATGTCGCCAGTTCGTCAACTTCGTAGTGTCCCGCTTGGAAGGCGGCAACCAAATCACTGCTATTGAAGAGACCGTCGCGATTACTGTCGCCCACGACGTGGTTGACAATCGCCACCAGACCAGCCGAGTACAGCCGATGCGTATCCCATGCTCGGTCCGCCGACAGGTCCGGCAATTGGATCTCCGCGAACGCTCCGTCGCTCCTGGCAAAGTCGAACAATTCGAACGACTCGCCGACTTGCGGAATGAAGTCATGCAGTAGTTGTACTTCGAGCGTTCCGTCGAGCTGCGCGAGTCCGTTCACAATCAACAGATCGTTCTGTCGTCGATAGTACAACTCGGTGGCCAGCGGGCTGGCGATCTCCATCACCAGCCGTCCGTCCGCCTCCTGTCGAAAGTCGCCCGTGATCTCTAGAACGCCGGGGGAGCTACCCGGCTGAAGTTCGCTCATGTTCGTCAAGTTACCGATGAACTGCTGCGTGCCCTTCGGTTGGAAGCGTCCGCCCGCCAGCTCGACGTTGCCGCGCACTTCATCGACATCGAGTACCAGTTCGCCGCCAGGCTCGATACGCACCGTCCCGGTCCCGAGTGCGGACGGGTGAGCGACCGTCAGCGTGACGCCAGCGATGACAATGTCTCCTTGGTAGTCGTGGCTGTCACCCGCCAACCGTATGGATATTTCATCGTCAAAGAGCAGATTAGCCGCCGTCGATTGGAACCTCGCACTTGCGTTCGCGCCATTGGCAACTAGCGGCCCATCAATCTGAAATGAACCATATTGCACGTCGAAAACCGAATTGCTGCCCACGCGCACGGGGCCGCTCACAATCAATTTGCCCGCTTCGAGTTTCGACAGCACGACGTCGCTGGCCAGTTCCAGTCCGCCCTTCAAGTCGAGCGCGCCGAGGTTACTGGTGCGAATCGTGGAGGATGTCGGCACGTGTACGACCGAGTCAACGAACTGAGGCCGCCCCAGCGAACCACCGCGCGAAGCAAATTCGCCGCCCTCCAGCGTCACCTCGCGCGTACTGCCGAGCGATTCGAAGTGCAGTTCATACACGCCGCCTGCGCGAACCGTGGTCGGCCCCGTGCCGTCTCGGTTTCGCGAGGAAAGCAAGCCGTCCACCACCTCGATCGTGCCACGGAAATCACGAGCGTCAGCAAAATAGGCCGAACCGGCGCCCGTTTTTACGATGGCTCCGTCGCCGGTCACATTCGTTAAGGCTCCATCGTTGCGCAATTCAATTTGCGGACTGTTTACACCGGTCGCCACACCTGCCGTCACCGACAGCCGCTTGACCTGCAGCGGCGTGGGGCCGTCGTTGATCAGGTTGCCGCCATCCACATCGACGTGGCTACTTGCCGCAAGTGCCAACGGATTCGCTGTGGCGACGGTGCCCTGACTGATTGTTGTCACACCGGTGAACGTATTCGCTTGGCCCAACGCCAAACGACCGGGGCCTGACTTGATCAGTTGCAAAGGTTGGATGGCACCGCCGGTCGTGGTTCCGTCGACGATCGTCGCATCGATCACCGCATCGCCGCCGTACAGATGGACGAACAACTCACCGTTCACGTCACCTGTCTTGAGTTGGCCACCGGAGATCGACAGTCCACCGCGTGAGCTGAGCAATCCGCCCTCAGCGATCGTCAACTGGTGGCCATTCAGTTCGATTGGCACTCCCGTGAAGTTGGGGGCATCGATCGCCAACGTGCCGACCACCGCATCTGCCGTCACCGTTTCACCGGCTGCGAGTCGAACGTGAGTCGCCGCGTCGGCCTGCTTAAGCGTAGGTGACTGCAGGCTGACATCGAGGCGACGAACACCCTGTTCGCCGTACGTGGCAAAATCGATCTCGCCGCCCGTCGCAATCAGAGCCCAGGAGCCCATGATCTCGGTAGGGGACGTTGATGCACTCAGGTTATTGAAGAGGATGCGACCGTCGAGGGGCCCACTGCCACCCAGCCGCCCTGCTTGTTGCTGATCGTTGAAAATCACACTCGCGCCGGGTTCGCGGCGGAGTTCGGCGAATTCCAGCGTTCCGGCCTGAGCGGCCAGCGGCGATTCGATCGTCAGCGCCGACGCTCCGGATTGCAATTCCAGCGGCCCTAGGTGTTCGTGGGCAGCGGCGAGAATCGAGCCGACTCGCAAACCCAATTCTCCTCCCGCCAAGTACAACGGTGCGTTATCCGGCAACATGTCGCTGGCAACTGTCGAGTCCTTGTCGAGCAACAGACTGCCGCGCTGAGCCAACTCGATTCGCGAGGTGCGTTCCAGCCGCGCGTCGCCGCTCATCAGCAGTCGAGGACTCCCCAAGACCGTCTCGCCGATGACCGTCGCGCCCTCGTAGAGTGCGGGAGCGGTCAATTGCAGCGTACCCTCGCCGACCAGACTGAAGTCACCTCCGCTGATGGTGCCACTCATTGTAAACGGCCAGGTCCGGGACTCGACGCGAACAATCGATCCGACGTCGCCCAGGTCGATGTCACCTTGTAGTTCGGTCGGACCGCCGGCGGCCAGCAGTAGGCTTCCTTGCCGATTGTATCCGCTGCTATTTCCCAAACGGATGGAATCCTGGTAGGGCGGGTTGTCGGCTGACGACGATTTCAACTGCACGAGCGCGTTCTTCGGGCTGGCAATCGTAATTCCGCCGCGTTGGTCGCCTAAAGCGCTTGCCTGTTCGACCGAGACAATTCCTTCGCGCACGATCAGCTCTGCGCTCGTGCCACCCATACCCGCAATCGTCAATTCGCCTTCGCGGCTCTTTTCCACAACGTCCGTGTCCCCCAACGCGGCATTGAGGTAGCCGCCGAAAAACTTGAGCGTTGGCGAGGCGCTGGAGACGACTGCCCCGCCGGCTGTTTCCAACGAGCCGTTGCGGATCACAATGGGCAGTCGCATGTCCTGATGGACAATCGCAGCGCCTCCAACGCCGATCACCTTCGATACGATGAGGCTGCCGGTCAAGTCGGGCTGCGAGTAGAAATCGACCGCGCCTTGCGTCACACGCAGGTTGCCCTGCACGGTCAACTGCCCGTTTACGGTGACGTCGTGCTGCAACTCGAGATCGTGTGTACTGGTCACGGAACCGTTGAGCACGAGCGGCGCCGATGCATGGCCACGCAATTGAACATCGGTTCCGTCGATCATCAGCACCGAGTCGACGTTGACAGGTCGATACACGTTCGAGACGGGGGTCGTCGCCAACGATCCTCCCCGCACCCGCAACTCGCCTTCATAGTGCGGCAGATCCAGTTCAACGACACCACTTTCCAAGTGAATGGGATTGGTGGGTTGAGCGTGCATGCGCAAGTGACCGCCGAGCACGACGACGGGTTGCGCACCGCCACCAAAGCCTGTCGGCGTGTTGACTTGCACGATGCCGGGCGACTGTTCACTGCTGCGACCGGTAACCAAAATCTGGCCGCGGAAATCCACGGGGCCAGCCAGTTCGCCATCGAGTATCGCCAGTTCGCCCTCACCACTGATGCGGCCCGGGTTATTAAAATTGCCGTCAATGATGCCCGAGCCACGAATCGTAATGTCATGTCGCCCGGCGCCCGTGAAGCGTCCGCCTGCCAGAATGATCATTTCGGCAGGTGCCACGGAGGAGCCCACTGACAGCCAGCCACCACTTTCCACGATCGTCGCATCCGCTTCGGTGCCGCGATTCGTACCGAGACCAAACGGATGTTGCACAACGAGCTTCGCGCCGCTGGCAACGATCGTTTGTCCCACGTAGTCGGTCGAGGCATCGATGCGTACTTCGCCGGAGACAATGTCGACGTTCTCGATACCTCGCGATTTCAACAGGGGCGTTTGCACAACCATTCCAGCAAAGCCGCTCGATCCCAACCTTAAGTGATTGGGCGAAGTTGACGGGGCCATGGCAACGCGGCCGGTCACCATGCGTTCGGCATAGTTCGGCGCGGGGACGTTTTGCTTGACGGCGACCAGGAGGCTTGTGCCGCTGCTGCTGGCAGGCAACAGGATGTCTGCGGTCAAGTTGGCGTTGAGCTCCACAGTGCCACCCGACGACGAAGCATCCAGCAGCGAGCCGCTCGTGTCGACGTTGACGACCAAACTACCTCCCGCCAGCACGGCGTTGGCGACGTTTTGATTCGCGACGACCCGCGCGCCCTCACGAATTTCAATCGGCACGTTGATTGGCGCGTCGAGAGTCAGCGTGCCGCCGGATACGACGCGAGTCGATTGGATGCCTACGCCGAGCGCCCCACCAGTTGCAATTCGTGCTTGCCCTGCTTGAAAATCGATTGTGCCTCGCCACTCGGGACTGTCGGCGGCCAGAGAAATGTCACCGCCTGTAAAGCGAATCGTGCCAGCGCCGGATAAAGGCCCGCGGAGTTCCAATCCCGCCGCATCGGCAGCGACCTGAACCGCCAATTGTCCGGGCACTTGCATAGGATTCGAGACGGTTAGCTTACCGGCCCCCGCCTGCACGGTTAGCGACGCCGACTCGTCAATATTGTCAAAGGTGATCGCTTCCCCAATCAGCGACAACGGCGCGATCGTCTGTACGCTCAACTGTCCAAGGGCAAGCGATTCAGCCAACTGAACGTTCGCGGCGGAACGCGGCAGCGTGCGGATGAACGTAGCGGCATCTCCGGGTTGGCTTGGGATAGGGCCAATCCACTTGGATGCATCGAACCAGTCGCCCCCGCCGACCCCCACCCAAGTCGAACTCTGCGCGTTGAGTGATCGCGTCGACAGCAGGCAGCTCAGGAGTACCACCATCATTCGAGCGCTACGACGTTTTGCTGCCATGACGTCATCACCAATCGATCACTGGGAATTGAAATTGCTTGTCGATCGGCCAACCGTTGCCGGCAGTTAGCTTTCTTGTTCTTGATACTGAACGAGCTGACCGGAGATACTCGGAATTTCGTAATTCGACCGGATTCGTAGACAAGAAATGGATTATAGTCGATGATGCGTTTTCGCAAATAAAACGGCAGCCTAACTTCTAAAGAATTATGTACGACCATCGGGCTGCCACGTAACGTCGTGGTTGTGCGATTTCCCTGAGCCGTTTGTCGTCAAGGACCGAACATGGTTCGCATGCTGCAATTGCAGTTGCTTCGCATCGGATGCGTTTTTCTCGTTTTCGCTTCCCATTCTCTCCAGGCACAGATTGTCAATTGGAGTACTGGTCAGGTCATTCCGGGAACGGAGAACGTCAAGGTTGCACCGGGCGTCGATCTCAGCGGCTTCTCGGGTGAGCACACCTTGGATTACGCCAATCTTCGTTCGGCTCGACTGAACGGTGCCAATGCCTCGCAAAGTAGCTTTGTCTTCGCGGACTTCACCTCCGCGACACTCACCGATGCGAACTTCAGCGACAGCTCACTTGCCGACGCAACGCTTCGAGGTGCGCAGTTAGGTCGCGCGAATCTGACGAACACAGTATTCGATCGCGCGGATGTCGGGCGCGTCAACTTCACCGGTGCGAATCTCGCAGCGCAGCAGTTGTATGCGACGAAGAACTATGGCCTGCGAGACCTTTCCGGTATGATCTTCGACACGCTGAATCTGGCGGGCTGGGATTTCTCGCGACAAAACCTGGCCAACGCTTCGCTCGTCGGCATCGACGGCAGGAACGCGAACTTTGAAGAGACCGACCTGGACCGGACCAACTTCAGCGATGCGGACCTGCGCGGCGCCACCTTCGGCGTCGCCGATCTGACTCGCGTCATCGCCGACCGAGCAAACCTCAGCGGCGTGGAACTGAATCGGCTGGTCGCCCGTAGTGGCAGCTATCAAAATGCGAATCTGTCCGGCGCTGACCTTTCGGACTCGATCTTCGACTCGGCCAACTTTTCGAATGCGACGTTCACCGATGCGAATCTGCTGGGCGCGAGTATCGCACAAGCGAACTTCAACGGCACGACCGCGCGTGGACTGACGCAGGCGATGATCCGCTCAACTGGCAGCTACGCGCTCGGAGAGTTGTCTGCCGTGAACTTTTCCAACAACCAAATGGTGAACTGGGATTTGTCCCACCTCTCTATGCAGAATGCTAAGTTCACGGGCTCGAATCTTTCGAACACGAACTTTCGCGGCACCAATTTGTTCGCAGCCGACTTCACGAACGGCAATCTGAGCGGCAGCGTATTGGTCGACAGCAATTTGACAAACGCGAAGTTCACAGGCGCGAATCTGACCGGTGCCGATCTCACGGGCAGTCAGCTTCCCGGCGTGTTGGGAATCGGCATTGCGATGGAGCAGTTCGTCACGACGGCGAACCAGCAGCGGCGCGACTTGCACGCGATGAACCTGACGAACAGTCAACTGCACGACTGGGATCTGAACGGATTCAATCTATCTGGCAGCGACTTTACCGGCACCACGTTGACCCGCACGCTGCTGGCCGGCGCAAATCTGCGCGACGCCAAGCTTGAAACGCTCCTGATTGGCGCCGACTTGACCGGCGCGAACGTGACCGGCGCGAGCTTCCAGAATGCGGAGATCCATCAGAGCACACTTGCTAACTTGACGGGCTTCACCGCGACGCAATTCTATTCTACTTACGATTATGGTCGACAAGTGTTGCAAGGCATCGATCTCAGCGGAAACGACCTGCGCGACTGGAACTTCGGGCAACAACGGTTGACCGAATCGAGATTCGACAACAGTCAACTCGCAGGTGCCAGCTTCGAGAACGCACTCGTCGATTACGCGTCGTTCCGCAATACGACGGCTGGAGGCTTCACTGCCGCTCAGCTTGCCTCGAGCCAATCTTATAAGAGTCGCGAATTGCACTGGATGGACTTGTCGGAAAACGATCTGTCGGGTTGGAACTTCGCGGGGATCTTTCTCAACGGTATCCAGCTGAATCAGTCGCAATTGGGATCGGCCAACTTCGACAACGCCACGCTATCGAACGTATCATTGGCGGGCACGACATCCCGGGGCTTGACGCTTGATCAGCTCTATGCGACGCAGAACTTCCGTTGGTACCGCCAACTTCAGGGCATCGACCTGTCCGACAATGATTTGCACGGAGCCGACTTCGCCGGCATGCAATTGCAGTCTGCGAAGTTTGTCAATGCTTCACTCCAATCGGCCGACTTTCAGCAGACCGCGTTATTTGACGTGGACCTGACCCATGCCAATCTAAGCGGCGCCGATCTGCGCGGTGCAGGTTTCTATGGCGCCGATCTCACCGGCGTGACGCTTGATAATGCGCGGATTGATGGGGCGCAGTTCACTGGAGTAAGCGGGCTGACGCCCAACATGTTCTATGCGACGGCGACTTATCCTAGCGGCAATCTGCGTGACATGAGCTTTTCTTCGCTCGCATTGCCTAACATCAATTTTGCAAACGCCGACATGCGTCGCACGCAGATGCAGCAAGCCGATTTCAGCGGCGCCTCGTTTGAGAATTCCAATCTGAGTCAAACGGTATTCTTTCAATCCAATCTGAGTGGCGCCAATCTACGCAACGCGAACCTCACCGACAGCCGACTGGATAACAGTCAGCTCAGCGGTGCCGATTTCACGGGAGCGGCGCTCACTCGCGCCGATTTGACGCGGGCAACGAATGGCGGCTTTACTGCTGCACAGCTTTACAGCACAGCCAGTTACGCCGCGCAGCAGTTGTCGGAGATCAACCTGACAGGCAATGACCTGCGTGGATGGAACTTCTCCGGCCAGATTCTTGACCGAGCGAATCTCAACGGAACGAAGCTTGATCAGTCCGACTTCCGTCTGGCAAGTCTGATCGACGCGACGTTGTACGACGCCGTGCTGGGACGCGCCGACTTTACGGGTGCCAATCTGACGGGCGCTCAGTTCGCCGGCGGTGACGTGAGCCAGGCCAACTTTCGAGATGCGATTATTAAGGATGTCAATCTGAATGGGACGGGATTAACGGCCGCGCAACTGATGTCCACCGCAAGTTACGCTCAACGGCGACTCGCCGGGATTCAGTTCATCGGACTCGACCTCTCGAACGTCAATCTGCAGGGCATCGACCTGACATTGACGTCGTTTGAACGTTCGCAATTGGACGGCGCCAACCTGGTCGGTGCTGACCTGAACACGACTCAATTCTCGCAGGCAGACTTGCAGGGCGCCAATCTCACGAGTGTCAAGGCCCGCTCCACCATCTTCGCGTCGGCCAACTTGCGTGGTGCTCAACTCACTGGCGCCGACCTGCGGCTGGCGAGCTTCTCGCGCACGCAGTTCGACAACACGACGAACCTGCAGGGAGCGCTGATTGAAGGCGCGACATTCACCCAAGCGACCTCGACTGGCTTGACGGCCTCGATGATCTACAGCACGCAAAGCTATCAAGACAAGCAGATGCGCGGCGTGGTGCTGTCTGAAAACAATTTGACCAACTGGAACTTCAAGGATCAAGACCTGAGCGGCGCTTGGTTCATTTCGTCGAACGTCGAGCGCGCTGACTTTACCAATGCGACGATCGCGTTTGCCCAGTTCGATGCCAGTCACTTGTCCCGTACACAGCTCGCGTCGACGCGCGACTATCAACAGCGCGCGTTGGTGGGAGTCGGCCTTGGTTCGCTGGACCTGGCAGGCATTGATCTGTCCGGATTCAATTTGGATGGATCGACGTTCACAGTGACAAATCTGAGCAGTGCCAACTTGAGCGGTGCCGACCTGTCGAATGTGTATCTCAATATGACGACGTTGACTCAGGCATCGCTGCGCGGTGCCGATCTGCGTGGAGCGATTCTGGATCAGGCCAACTTGAACGGTACTAATTTCACCGACGCCCTGATCGGCGGAGCGCGTTTCTACTACCCACAAAACTTCGATCCACAAACATTGAAGACAACCGCCAGCTATCGACAGCATGACTTGGCGGGAGTGCAACTATTCGGCATGAACCTGCAAGGATTCGATTTCTCCGGTCAGAGCCTCCGCGGTGCGGACCTCCTGTTTTCCTCGACAAACGGCACCAACTTTCGAAACGCCGATTTAACGAACGCCGCTCTGTACGAAGTTGAGGGCGCCGATTTTACGAATGCAATCATCGAGGGTGCGGTTGCTCCCTTGAGCCAGGAGCAGCTCTATTCGACGCGCAGCTATACCGAACACAACTTGCGTGGCATGCAGAATTATCGCTACTCGATGGCCGGCTGGGATTTTCAGGGACAGGATCTTACGAATGCCCGCTTCGTCAGTGAATTACAGCTCGCGCGCTTTGATGGCGCCAACTTGACGAATGTGAACTTTGAGTCGGGATCGTTGGCAGGTACGACATTCACTGGAGCCCAAATCAACGGCGCCAACTTCCGCGGGCAGACGCGAGTTGGTTTGACTGCTTCGCAGATTTATTCCACGGCCAGCTACGCCGACCATCAGCTCGGGGCGATCAATCTCGCGGTAAATGATCTGACCGGATGGAGTTTTGCCGGGCAAGACTTGCGGGGCGCTAACTTCTCATTCGCACAACTGACGAACGTGTCGTTTGCCGGCGCCACGTTGAATGATGTCGACTTTTCGAGCAGCGGATTGCGGGCCACACAGCTCTATGCGAGTCGCAGTTACCAAGACCACGACTTGAGCGGCATGATCTTCAGGGATGTGCCCCTGAACGGCTGGGACTTTTCCCAACAAGACCTGACCGGCGCCGATCTGCGTGGGTCAATCGTGACCGGATCAAGTTTTGCCGGTGCCCGGATCAATGGCGCGTACATCACGAGTTATCTCGGTAGTTATCCTTGGACGACCGACCAGTTTTACGAGACGGCCAGCTATCAGGCGAAGGACCTCACTTCGATTCAGTTGTCGGGCATGCTGCAGGGTTGGAACTTCGACGATCAAGACTTACGTCACGCGCGCCTGCGATCGAGCTTCGTGGCCGGCGCCAGTTTTCGCAATGCGCGGATCGATGACGTCGACTTCAGTGGCACGCGAGACCTGACGCGCGAGCAATTGTACTCGACGGCGAGCTATACCGAAGGCCATTTGATTGGCATCAACTTTTCGGAGCTGGATCAGAGTGGCTGGAACTTCCGCGGTATCGATGTTTCTGGTTCCGTTTTTTGGCGCATCGCGGATGCCGACTTCACCGACGCCACGATTCAGGGAAGCTGGCTGTCGACGCAAGCGGGATTCACGAAAGAGCAACTGTATTCGACTGCCAGTTATAAGTCGCGCGATCTGCGCGGTGTCAACTTGGCCGGCTCCGACATGCGCGCCTGGGATTTTAGCGGACAGGATTTGACGGGCGCGAATCTGCAGGGCGGCTTGGCAGGAGCCGACTTTAGCGATGCGATTGTCGCTGGCGTGTCCTTCCCCTCTGGCTTCAATTATGAATTGCTGAGTGGTACGCGGAGCGTAGCGCAGCGAAGTCTGCCGGCGGTCGCTTTGAGCTCAGTTGATTTGACCGATGTCGATTTCACGGATTACGACCTACGGTTCGCGCAGCTTACGCAAGCGACGCTCAACGGCACAAATCTCACGCGTGCGGACCTGCGAGGCGCCAGCTTGGAAGTGAACGCTCTGACCGCAGCCGTCACCGACAATACGATACTTCCCGATGGCACGATCGAGGGACTGCGTTTGGCCGCGGGCGAGTCGCTGATCGTTCGTAACGCGCCGATCTCAATCCGCATCGATGGTGACGTCGAATTCGATGCCGACGCGGCCATCGTCGTCTATCTGGACGATCAACCGTGGCAATCCACGATCGGCTTCGCAGCCACGCAACCGGAACTCGCCGGAACGCTCGTACTGGGAACGTTGCCGAATGCGGATATTGGGACCCTGATGGGTACGACGTTGCAATTGTTCGATTGGCACGACGTCACGTCCACCTTTGACGCAATCACCGTCGTGCAAGGGCAAGTATGGGATCTCGATCAACTCTACACATCCGGTCGCGTCACGTTGCTGGCGACGCCGCTGGAAATCGACGGCATCAGCAGTGCCGTCGCCGGCGGCGGATCGGACGCCCGCTTCGATGTGAATGACGACGGTCGAGTCGATGAACAGGACCGCGTCTATTGGGTTCGGGAAATCGCGCACACCTACTTTGGCGATGCAAATCGTGACGGCCGTTTCGACAGCTCCGATCTCGTACAAGTATTTCGAGCGGGTCAGTACGAAGACGGTGTCGTCGGCAATTCTATCTGGGGAACCGGCGATTGGAATGGCGACCGCGAATTCAGCTCAAGTGATCTCGTCGTCGCCTTTCAAGATGGCGGCTACGTATTGGACGCCGTCGCTGCGGTCCCGGAACCTCGAGGACAAACGCTGATTGGATACGGCGTGGTCGCATGTCTGACGGCTTGCCAACGGCGACGCCGAATGGCCGCAGATACCAAACTGAGCGCGACGACGTGTTAACGACCCACGCTGACATGCCGTTTGCGCGGCCGGCGATTTTTTCACGAATTACCTGAGGCAAATTCCGAATGTTACGACGGCGACTATGGGCGTTTACCTTCATCTGGCTGGCGAGTGTCGGGAAAGCCGCGGGAGCGGACAGCGTTTGGACGGCTGCCGGCAGCGGTGACTGGAATACGTCAGCCAATTGGTCCGCGGGCATTCCCAATGGCAGCGGAGCAACGGCGATCTTCGATGAATCGGCGCCTACTGCAGCAGCCTCCATCGGGTTGACGTCACCCGTTGCGTTGAGTGGCCTCGACATACGAAGTCCCTACAGTTTGCTGTTCAGCGGCGAACTGTTGAGCTTTACGTCACTCGATGCGAACGTTGCGGGACAGATGAACTTGTCAGAGCAATCGCGCGCACTCCTGACCTTGCCGGTCGCTTGGGATGCAAGTAAGCAACTGAATTTGAATTTGGCGGCAGGTAGCGAAGTTAGCTTTGAAACGCTCTTGGATGCGAATGCAGGATCGCTCGTCGTCTCGGGCGGTGGCACGACCGTTTTGGGACAAGCGAACACGTCGTGGAACGGCGCCATCACGGCTTCTGCTTCGACTGTTGACGTTTTCAACGACCGCGGTCTCGGCACGACGACGCTGGGCACACGCATTGACTCCGGCGGCACGTTGCGACTGCGCGGAGCGCTGACACTGCCCGCCGAACCCATTACGTTAAGTGGTAGCACGATCGCAGCGCAACCCGGCAGCAACAATCGCACCGTCGCGAACAGCCCGATTACCTTGGAGAGCGGCAACAACTTCATCACGGTTACCGATGCGTCTGCCACGCTTGAGCTGCGCCGTGCGATTTCCGGCGCCGGCAACTTGGCGACTCGCGGCGTCGTTGAACTGCAGACAAGTACTTCCCATACCGGATCAACGCTAGTTGAGTCAGGTCGCTTGATCGTGAGACGTACGAATGGCCTGGCCGCGACGTCCTCGGTGAGCGTCGCCGCGGGGGCTGAACTCAACACGCAAGTCAGCCTTGCCACCAATCGCTTCGTGCTGAACGGCGGGCGGCTGTCGGGCAACTCCGAAGTGTCGATGCTGCCGATCAACGCGCCGATTGAGGTCAACGCAACAGGCAGCGTGATCACGACCGGACTGCGGCTCGACCAACCCATTTCCGGCGCGGGACAACTCACTCTACAGCGCAATGTGATCGTCAATGCGGACAACACCTACTCCGGTCGCACGACAATTCGTCAGGGTTTGGTGACCGTCAACTCAGTCAATGGCCTCGGCAGTACGACGGCAGCGACTCAGATCGTCACCGGTGGACAACTGAACGTGGCGGCGCCGATTGTTGAACCACTTGAGCTGGCCGGCGGAACGCTGAACTTTGAGCCAGGTGCGGTTGGTTTCACGAGTTCGATCGTATCCCAAGGCGGCAAGATCATGATTGAACGTGACGGTCCGGCCCTGAATAATGTGTCGTTGAGCGAAGGTCTTACCCAGATCACGGCGGAGTCGATCGCCGGGGCAACGATCAGCGGCGCTGGCGATTTGGAGTACGTTGGCCCCAGCTTGATGGGCGCTAACCTCCAGCATGCGGGCAGTCTCACGATTCGCCCGACAGGACAATTCGTGTTGGACGAACCGCTTCAATTCGCTGGTGATTTGATCGTCAACACGGGTGAGTTGACTTTGGCGAACGCCGCATCGTTAGCTGACGCATCGCGCACCGTCCATGCGTTGAATACCAACTTGTTCGTCGACGCGGCCATCGATCGCGGATTCGTCGTGGAAGACTCGCGTCTCTGGATCATGCCATCCGGACAACTCACCGGGCCGCTCGTCTTGCGTGGCTCGGCTGAACTGGTCTCGACGGTGCCGATCTCAAGTCCGTTGCAGTTGGAGGGCGATGAAGCCATCTTACGCGTCGCCGAAATCAACGGTGCGATTCATGGAAGTGGCCGCCTGTATTTCAGCGCCGATAGCACCTTGGGAACCACGGCGTCACTGAATTCCGATAGCGACTACACGGGTCCGACAGGGGTGGGCAACGGCAGGCTCGTGGTGAACGCTCCCCAGGCACTCGGCGCTGTCGAAGTCGGCACGCTCGTCGAAAACGGCGAACTGATTCTGAACGCGACTGTCAACGAACCGATTAGTGTGCGGGCAACGGGCCATGTGGAGATCAATGCGGCGCAACCGCGACTGCCGGTCTATGTGGTCAACTTCAATACACCGTCGCAGTACACCGACGCGCGCGTGTCGCTCAATGTCGATAGCGAGTTCCCCGGCACGACCGTTGTCACCGGAGGGCAACTGGATGTCAACGCGCAAGTGACGCTGGAACGCGTGCAACTCCGTGACGAAGGACGCTTGGAGGTAAGCGCCGGCAACCAACTCACGATACAAGACGAGTTGGTGATGCACTCCGGCAAGTTGAACGTCGCCGGAACACTACAAACCGGCAACGGAGTCGTCCGCAAAACGACCTTGTCACGCGCTACGTTTCAGTCGCTGGGCCAGTTTGACGGCCACATCGTCGTCGAGGACGGCGTGTTGGAAGTGTCCGGCAGTAGTGGGTTGGGATCGAATGTAGGAGCAACGGAAGTGGGACCCCACGGCAGTTTGCAATTGCACGGCGGCCTCACAATCGACGACGACATCCTGTTAGACAATGCGTTGGGCCGAAGACACCACGATGGCGGTCTCCAGTTTACCGGGTTCGGTTCGAACGATCCGACGACGCTGCGCGGCACACTGGATCTGGGGACTCAAGGCTCACGCATCGTGGGAACCTCGTCCGCTCAACTGCATGTTGATGGTCCGATTGTCGGCGGCGAACTCGAGTACGACAACATTGACAACCCGTCATTCCTCTCGATTCGCGGCAATCAAAACAGCTACACCGGAGCGACGCGACTGCAAGGCGGTTACTTGGCGATTGCCGGTGACGGAAGTATTTCAACGACCTCCGAGATCGTCATCGCGAGCAACGCCGTGCTGGCGCTGCAGAACTGGGATGTGAATCGGCCCGACCGAATCGGTGACAACGTGCCGCTGACGATGATGGGTGGTGAACTGCGGATGGAGAGCGGGGCTCAACAGGATCACTACACCGAAACGATGGGGCGGCTGCGCTTCGCACACCATGATTCGCGGATATCGATCACCGGTGACCCGACGGCCAGCAACCGTTTTACGTTCTCCGATCTGCAACGCGATCGCGGCGCTGCGGCAATCTTCGAAGTCGGCGGCGACCAGGAAATCCACTTCACCGCGCCGCCTCAGTTGAGCAATGGCCTCATCGGCGGCTGGGCCGTGGCCAATTTCAACAATCAAGGTTACCGCTTTGCAACCTATGGGCCCAACGGCATTGCCTCAACCACGTCGGTCGTGAATAGTCTGACGGCCGCAACGGCCACTGACAATGTGCTCCTCGCCACCGCGACGACGATGTCACGCGACGTCAACGTCAACTCGCTGCAGATGGAGAATCGGCAGCAGCTCAACCTGGGGAATCATCTCTTGACGGTCGAAAGCGGCGGCATTCTCACCGCCAGTACGCTCGGTGGACGTATCACTGCCGGCGCGAATGCGAATCAAGAACTGATTCTGCAATTCCCTGGCACGATTGAATCGAGCATCATTGACAATGCGCAAGGAGCCGTCGACTTGATCGTCGTTGGTGGCGGCTACTTGAAGGGCAGCAACGAGCATCACGGAGTAACTCGCTTGTTGGCGGGCGGCGGACTCAACTCGTTTCGCTTGGGCTCGCAATCGATCCCAATCGGTGGAAACTTGGAAGTCGACACCGTGCAGTTGACGACCGACGGAGGTTTGAACGTCGGCAACTTGCAGATCACAGGGAAGTCGTCCCTCAGAGTTTCTGGTGGCTTGAGATTCCAGACGATTGATCTCGCAGAAGGCGCACTCGACGCGACCTACGTCGGCAACGGCACGCTACGCAAGACATCCAGCGCCGACGCTTATCTGTTTGGCAGCTCCAGCAGTTTCACGGGACAAGTCGTCGTCGAGGACGGCACGCTGTACGCTTCGACCGAGTTGCGCGCCGCCGAAATCACGGGGGGAACATTGTACTACCGGACGTCAGATCGGCAGATATCGGTTGACGTCACGTTGGCCGGCGGAACGTTCGAAGTCGAAGACACCAAAGTGCTGGGGACGCTGGCAGTCACGGCACCCTCCACGATCAAATCGGCTGGACGAAGTTTGACGGTCAACGCCGATCTGATAGGCTCCGCTCCGCTCAAGTTTCAAGGCACCGGCAACAGTACCATCTCGCTACTCCGCCCGACGAACGTGCCAGTTTCGAATTTCAGTGGAGATGTCATCGTTGAGCACACCACGTTGTTTGCCCAGCCCGATGACTTGGGCACGGGCGTCGTGCATGTGCTGGAGGACGGAACCCTCCACACCAGCTTAAACGATCGGATGACGACAGAGCAGCTCACGTTGTCGAACGACATCGTGCTAAGTGGCGGTCGGCTGCGTGTGGAGACTCGCTTCGAAGCGGGAATACTCGCTGGCAACCTGTCCGTCTCAGGCATCTCACAAATTAGTCTGGGCACTTCCGACCAGCAGTTGATCCTGGCGGGCGCGGTGCAACTAAGTGATGGCTCGCAGTTGCAACTGAATGGCGTGGGCGACATCAACTTCGCCGGTCCCATCGTCGTCGATGGAGCAGCCACCATTGATGCGCAAGTTCGCCAAGATTCCTTCATTCTCGGACCCGCGAACATCCAATTAACCGGCCCGATTACCGCCGCGTCGGAGAATTCAGTTCTGGACTTGATTGCAGTAGGAGTCAATCTGAATCCCAACCTGAACATTCCTGCGGGACAATCGCTGCAGGTACGCATCAACGGAGTGTCGCAAACTGTCGAACTACGTTCCGCTGCCGCAAGCGTCGCCGGTAACGGTGAGCTGCAAAACGACCTCGCGATGAGTAACGGTGCAAGGTTGGCGCCAGGTGCGAGCGTCGGGCATCTTCACATCGCTGGTGATCTCGAACTGGGGCCTGGAGCGGTTTACGAATGGGAGCTAAGCGACGCGTCGAACGACGGCTGGGATACCGTGACGGTGGCCGGGACGGTTCAAGGCACGGCGACCCCCGACGATCCGTTCGTCGTCAAGCTGGTTGGACTTGACGCCCTGGGCGGTGTCGGGGTGCCGGCGGTGTTCGACGCCAATCATAGTCGGAGCTGGCAGATTCTCACGGCCGATCACGTCGCATCGATAGCACCGAGTTCCTTCCTGGTGGATCCCACCAGCTTGGAAGCGGCACTTGCTGTGCCGGTCGAACGACGCTGGCAGGTCGTGGCCGTCGCTGACGGTTTGCAGCTCACGTATCTGCTGCCCTCCGAGATCGACACGATCGTCGCCGCCGAAGACCGTGAAGCATTCGTACACGACTTGGCACATACCTGGTTTGGCGATGCGAACTTTGACGGCATGTTCAACTCGAGTGATCTCGTCCAGGTCTTCGTTCAGGGTCAATATGAGGATGACATCGTCGGAAACTCACGCTGGCAGGATGGCGACTGGAACGGCGATCACGAGTTTACTTCATCCGACTTGGTCGCTGCATTTCAAGACGGCGGCTATGAGATGGGTACGCGAGCCGCGGTCGTACCGGAGCCTCAAACCTTCGTGCTTTTGGTATGCGGCGTCGGCCTATGCGGTTACATCCGCCGAACCGCACACTAAATCGCAACTGAGCGTGTGCCGTACTTGAGCGCAAGCTTGCATCGTCGTCCGGGATGGTTGCTAAACGAACGCAGCTAGTTTCGGTTTCACGTCGTTCGCAGTGCCAGAAGAATACAATTGCGAAGTACGCAAGAGGTGCAAAAGCGATTATGGGATGCAGCTGGATTCACACAAGAGTTGCGGCGGCGCCCAAATCGTCCAGTTCCCCCGACGGCGCGCGATTTCGCGTGCTTAGCCGCTTTGCGTTAGGGGTTCGCCGTTTTGGCGTTAGCCACGGTTCCTGTCGGAGAACCGTGGCTAACGGGCTAACGCCCCAACGGCGAACTTCATTGTCAGCACTCCAAATCAAGCAGGAAACAGCCAAAGTGACGTAGTTCAGTTGATCTCCCAAAACATTTTATGAGTTCATTAGCCATTGCTCTGCGCTCGACGAACTCCGAGAATATGGCTCCACTTCTTGACGTGGGCGCACCCGATACACCGTTCGTACTTTGACCGGTGTGTTCACAGCGACCTAGCAGCCGCATCGACTTGGGAGAACTCGTATGGCACGACACGTATTGATCTGGAGCGTGTGGGCATTCGTCGCAAGTGTGGCCGCTGCCCAAGAACGCTCGACGTGGGACGTGATTCAACATGACATCTTCGGCGAAAACTGTGCGAGCTGCCATCAGTCGGGGTCGAGCTATGCACGACAATCGGATCTGATCTTGACGCCCGACGTGGCCTATGACCAGCTTGTCGGAGCCAGCCCACATAACTCGGCCGCGTTCAACGATGGACTGTTACGCGTCAGTACGCTCGGTGATCAGATCGGCCTGGCGCAAAGCTATCTGTGGGAAAAGATCGATGTGAGCAACCAACATCATTATTATGAAGATCACCCTGATTACGGCGCACTCATGCCGCTAGGAATGCCATCGCTAACTAACGGCCAATTGGACTTCATCAAAGAATGGATTATGCAAGGCGCGCCGGCGACTGGATCGATTGCGGATCTCGCACTTTTGAATGACACAAGCCGCTATGACCCCGAAGTTTTCCAACCTCTGGAACCGCCGTCGCAAGGTTTTCAATTGCATCTAGCGCCGTTCGATGTTTGGTCGGCCGAACGATACGATCGCGAATTCTACTACTTCCAGCCGCATGAAACGACGGAACCAACCTTTGTGCGAGGCGTCGAAATCGCCTACCAAGAGGGCAGTCACCACTTGATCATGTATCACTACGATCAAGATAGCGTAGCGCCACCGGCCGAGGAGTTTCGCGACATCCGCACGTCCGCCGGCACGTCGATCAACGGCAGCTTCAACGGCAATCATGCTTCCTGGGTTGTCGCCGCGCAGTCGCCTCACTTGGAATACAAATTCCCAGACGGTGTCGCGTTACGATTGCCGCCAGGACAGGGATTCGATTTCAATGTGCACTCAGTCAATCGCACCGGTGAAACTCGTCAGGGCGAGGTGTACGTGAATTTTGAAACTGCCGCGGCCGACGAGGTCTTGCACGTTGCTGAGCAGCACAACTTTGCCAAGTACGATATCACGCTGCCGCCACATCAAGTGACGACACTAACACACCTTGCGGTCTTCAACGAGACAACCAACATCGTGCAAATGTGGTCACATGCCCATGAACACATGACGGAGTTTCGAGTTGAGTATGCTGGCGGCGACCGTGATGGCGAGCTGATCTACATCACGAATGATTGGGAGCATCCACCCGTATTGGAACAGCCGCTCGTGTTCCAACGTGGACAACGCATTCGGATGGTCGCGACTTATAACAACGAGACCAACAGCACGATTCACTATGGACCGCTCAGTTCGGACGAGATGATGTTCTTGTTTTACGTCTCGCACCCCGATACACCCGACATCAATCGCGACGGCGTCGTCAATGCCTCAGACATCGACCAGTTGAGCAAGGCCGTGCAGCGAGGTGCGACATTTCTGTTGGATCGGTATGACATCAATTTCGATGGTGTTGTGGACGATGCAGATCGAGTCCGCTGGGTGGAACGTCACTTGCACACCTACTTCGGCGACGCGAATCTCGACGGTGAATTCAACAGCGCTGACTTCGTGGAGGTGTTTCAGGCGGGTGAGTACGAGGATGGGATTGCGTCGAATTCGACGTGGGCCAAAGGCGACTGGAACGGCGACGAAGAATTCACGTCGGCCGACATCGTCTACGCATTCCAAGGCGGTGCGTACGAGCAGGGACCGCGCACCAACACTCAACCTGCAGCAGTTCCGGAGCCTGCCAGCTGGATGCTGCTGGCCATCGGCTGTTTCGGTGTCAGACGAGCCGATCTCCGAAGATTGCGGAACTGTGAATGTTGAAGTCTGACAACCACTCCGAAATCCAGCGTCGGAGCCAAGTCCAGATCCGGCGAGACAGAAGCCCGGCCTAGCGGACGGAAACCCTCCCACGCGTTCAACCTAACTGGACTACGTCACTTCGGCTGTTTCATTGCGTGATTTGGAGCGGATGCTGACGTTCGGCGTTTTGGCGTTAACCTCGGTTCTCGGCCAGAAACCGTGGCTAACGCCAAACCGGCGAACTCGAAGTGACGTTATCCAGCTAAGTAAACGCCGTCGGATGATAAACCACTCTTAGCGACGATTCGCGCGTGCGACGTTGGACAGCTTAACTCTCGCCACCACGCCAAACCCAAGAGCGCCTATGCCGAGCGACAACAAGGCGTTGGGTTCCGGGACCACAAACAAATCCACCGACGGCAGGCTTCCCCTTGGTGCAATGCTTCCCGCGACCGACAGGTCATTGCTGAGAAATTCAGCAGTGAGTCCCGGCGTGACGATCGAGCCGAAGTCCGTGTCGACAATTCCGTTGATACTGAGTACGAAGAACTTTCTGCCGGGAAACCAGATATCAATCGGTGGCGGCGGTGGCGGGTTCGTCAACACTCGATTTTCTGACACAATCTCTAACGTCGTGATTCGATAGCCCGCCGTTTCCACAGCGAGGTTTCCGTCGGACGGTCGGTAGATCAACGTAATCGCGTCGTCATCGTGCCAAACTGCAGGATCGGCCAGAGGCACCGCAGCACAACTTGTTTGGACCCAAGTCGCGACGACAATGAAACACAAACCGAGCAGGTGAGGCTGCATCACATCGTCCTCCTAACGGAAACGGAGTAC
>JAGQPK010000019.1 GCA_020426755.1 Planctomycetales bacterium | reverse complement strand
CGGCTCGCATCAAATCAAAGGACCGTCGTGCTGACAACCAGCGAACTGGTACTGGACGACGTGCACGAACTGATCGTCTCCGATCTCGTTGGTGTGGATGGTAGCGTTCTGCCGCCCGCATACGTGCAGCTGTTTTCCTACCGCGAAGGTGTGCCAGGTATCACCGTCGAAGGGATCAAGTTCACTACGCAAACCATGCGTTCGTTGGCAGATATGGACCGAGCGCTGGCGCTCCCCAAGAACCATGCCTCGATCGAGCGCCGTCAGCTTTCGATTGACTCCACCATCAACTACATCGACGATGATGGTCACGTTGCCGAGGGCATCATCGGCAATGACCGTCCGTTCCCAACTGATGTTACCGGAAGCGAAAACTACTTCCTGGTGCACGGCACCGGTTATCTGTTGGTGAGCGAAGCCGAAGCCGGCCCGTGGACGTTTGCGGCGAACATCGCAACTTACGCGGAGGAATCAGCCACCGAGACGTTGATTCCACTCGGCGCGGAATTCAAGTACGTCGACAACGGTGCGGATCCAGGCGATACGTGGAATCAGCTACTCTTTGACGACAATCTTTGGAAGGTTGGCCGCGCCCACTTTGGTTACGGCGATGGTGATGAAACAACGGTCCTAGATTATGGTGACGATCCGAATCAAAAGCCGATCACGACCTACTTCCGCCGTACCTTCGAGATTGACGACCCGTTGCTGACGAGCAATCTTGCCATGCAACTCGTCCATGATGACGGTGCAGTTGTGTACATCAACGGCTTTGAAGTCGCGCGCAAGAACATGCCGGCGGTCAGCGACAACCAGACGCTCGCCCTGGCCGAAGCGCCCGAGTTCTTCGAGAACCTGCCGACGTTGGTCACGTTGGACGCCTCCGTGCTGCGTGCGGGAACCAATGTGATCTCCGTCGAGTTACATCAAGCGAGTGTCTCTGGGCCGGATCTTTCGTTCGACATGCAACTGAAGGCAGACGTCGTCAACCGCAAGAGTGCCAATGGAGCTCGGCTACGCATTGACGGCATTGAGCTGTTCGCGGCCGATAACGGCAACATCAACGGCGATCGCCTGGGCACAATTCAATTGGAACCAGGTGCGCATCCGATTGAATTTGACTATTTCAAATCTACGACGACGGCGGAAGTCGAATTGCTTGCAGCTCAAGGCACGTTCGCGTCCATTTCAGCTACGGATGCCTGGCGGCTGGTAGGTGATCAAAGTCAGGGTGGCATCGCCATCCGAACCGATCCCCTGCCGCCACTGCCCGTGACGTGGACCGCGATGACACCGGATGTCACGGGTGTAGACCACGGCCATGCCTCGACCACCAGTCCGGGCAACGGAGTGCCCGTGAGATACCTTATCCCAGCAGGGCTCGGCGAGTTGATCTCGGCGCGAGTTTCCCCAGCCGACGCCAATGCAACACTCACCGTGCGTATTGCGAACGAGATCCAGACGCTCGTTCGTAATACCGCGAGCAGTCCCGGTACTGACGTTTCTTTGTCCGCCGTGCCGGTGCCCGGCGCGGGAGACTATATCGTGGAAATCACCAGTGATTTGCCCACGGAGATCGATTGGGACATCTATCTCAACGCCGCCATCGATAACGACCTGACAGCGAGTCCAAGCAGGAACGATTCGATCGCACAGGCACAAAACCTGACCGCGGCCACCACAACCGTTGCCGGGTTCTCACGTTTCAACGTCGTCGGTACCACAGATGTTACGGATGACGCGGACGTATATCAATTGCAATTGGACGCAGGTCAGTATCTCTCGACATCGTTAGCGACCGCCGCAGGCTCCGTTCGCCTAGAAATTGTCGATGCCAACGCACAACTTCTGGCGGTGGCCGTTCCGCGCGTCGGTCAGCTTAACATCAGTGATTTTCGCGCGGCAGAAACAGGCGATTACTATTTGCGAGTGACGTCCGACATGGAGGGCGACGGGAGGTACTTGCTCAACGGTTTCGTTGGTGAGGGAGCTGACTACTATTCCAATCAGACACCGGACTCAGCGACTCCCTTCACTTATGCGGGTTCGGTCATCGGTTCATTGGGCGGCGCCGACATCGCGACGCCGGTCGTTGACAGCGGCACGATTAGCGCCAGCGTCATACTATCCGACTCCGAAAGCTACATCTGGGACATTTCCCCCGATGGTTCAATTGAAGACGGCACCAACGACGCCTACGACGTCGGCCTGCGCAACACGCAGTATTTCGCGACGAGCGGCGTGGCCCACAGCGAGGAGAACGGTCGCGAAGTGGTCCTGGATCCCGTCACGACCGCAAGCGGCGCGACGCTCTCTCGCAAAATCTATGTCCCGACCAATGGCAACTTCGCCAGATATCTTGAAACCGTCACCAACACAACGACATCCCAGCTGACGTTTACCTTCTCCATCGCCTCGAATTTCGGATCCGATGGCGAGACAATTGTGGTAACCACCAGCAGCGGTGACAACCAGTTGGCAGCGGGTGACATCTGGATTGTTACCGACGATCAAAACTCAGGCGGCGACCCGGCGTTGGCTCACGTTTTGTCTGGCCCGAACAGCAACACGGTTCCCACCGTCTCGATCTCGGGCGATCAGCTCACGGCAACCTATCAACTGACGTTGGCGCCCGGGGAAACGCAAGTTGTCATGCATTTCGCCTCGCAGAATTTCGAACGAGCGAATGTCACGGCGACAGCCAACGCACTGCAGGACTTGCCGCCAGACGCCCTAGCTGGCCTATCGAGTGATGAAATCAATCAGATCGTCAACTTTCGCGTTGGCGACGGCGTGGATTGGTACTCGATGCAGCTAAGCGACGGCCAAGTAGTCACCTTGAGCACATCGACATTCGCAGCTCTGAGTGCCCGCAAGGAAGAAAGCTTGGATCCGCAATTGCAGGTGTTCGCGGCAGACGGGACATTGTTGGCAGCGGATCAGAATTCGGCGGATGACGAACGCAACGCCATCCTGACATTTACCGCCCCCAGCGAAGGTGATTATTTCGTCCAAGTGACCAGCGCGCAAGGTATCGGCACCTACGCGTTGAACATGAGCACCGATGCCGGGTACCGTGCTCCGCTGACTGTGGTGTCGACGACTCCAGTCGATGGCTCACCCATCTCGGGACTGAACGTCACTTTCGATGTGCACTTGTCGGCCGAGGTGTTGGCCAGCAGTGTGCAGGCCAGCGATCTCATGATCAACAATGTTTCGGCGAATGATGTCGAGATTCTCAACGGCCAGTGGCTCCGTTTCACGATTGACGCGAGCTCGCTCAATGCAACCAGCCAAGCCAAGGTTACTCTGGCAGCCGATGCAATCACGGACTTTGTCGGTCGCGGCAATCTCGCGGCCAGCACTACGCACGAGATCGACCGTACACCGCCCCACATCGTTAGCGCGACTTGGAATGGCTTGAATGGTGCGACGATGGGAGTTTTGCAGCCAGGTCCGCTCAGCATTGAAGTGGCGTTCGACGAACAAATCTCGGTGACGAACATCACACGGGCGGATCTATCTCTCGTGGATGTTTGGGGAGACGTCGTGATCGCTCCAATCAGTTTTGAGTTCGATGAGACCGACAACACGTTGCGGATCTACTACCAAGCGGTTTTCGAAGGGGAATACGAACTGACATTGCCCGCTGGGGACAACAAGCTGTCAGACGTCGCCGGCAATTCACTCGACGGCGAGTCGCACCTGCACGATCCTCGACGGCCCGTTTCCGGCGATGGTCAACCGGGCGGAGACTTCACGCACATGTTCCGAGTGCATGCGGCGTCGGGCGTGGCGCCGTTGCCGTTCGAGTCGGCACTGCTGCAAGGTGTCCAAACCTCGTCATTTAATCTATTCGGAGGTATTCGCTTCGAAGGCGATGTCGACGTCTATCGTTTTGAACTAGCCGCCGGCGATTCGCTCGAAATGGTCTGGGATACCACATTACGTTTCGACGACCTTTACGTCGAAGCACGCAATCCGTGGGGTCAACGATTGCAACTGCTCGACGTTAACTCCGACGGATCGCTGCAAACGTGGCAGGCAGATCACGCGGGCGTATATGAGTTGCGCATCGGCGGCGCCTACTCGCCAGACTTTTACCATCTGAATTTGATCCGCAACGGCACGCTGCAACAAGGAACGATGACGGTCGACCGCGTCATCAACATCCCTACGTCGACGGCTGCCGATCGAGATATGGGAGTTATTGGCCAGCTTTTGCGGCGCGATGCTGGTGAAGCAGTTTGGGGCGTGCAACCATCTACCGGCAACATCGTGCTGCTCGATCCGTTGACGGGACGGCAGTTCAGTGCGTTCCCAGCTCCAGGCCAACTTCTACCAACTCACACGCAGATCGGCTTGAGTACGACGAAACAAGGCACGGAACTCTTGTACGTCAACTCGGATGATGCCCCCGGGCGCATCTATCGACTGGACGCGCGAACGGGTGAACTACTTGAAATGCGTCCCTTTAGGGGCGCTGGTGTCACGGGCTTGGCAGCTGATCGCGGTCATTTGTTCATCGCCGAAGCATCGCCACTGCAAAGGTTGACGGTCGCGAGTGACGAGCGGCAAACACGCTGGGCAAACGACGAAGTCGCCACGGCGTTGGCGGGTGATGATACGGGTCGCGCCTTTGGACTCTTTGCCGACGGCTCGCTGCGTGAGTTCGATCCAGTTCAATCGCCAAGTGAGTTATTGTGGTCGTGGCCAGCGCCGGCCAACGACATTGTGGGACTGAGCTTTGATGGCACTTACCTTTATGCATCGACAGCCAGCGGGCAACTGCTGACGATTGATCCCGATGACGACTTTGAGTTGAGCGGCAGTGCGGAGCGAACACCAACGGTGATTCATCAAGTTTCCGTGGTTGACGGCGCGTTCTTCGGCCTGGCGGCCTGGAGCGAAGCAGATCGTGATCCGCCGCAGTTTGTGGCTGAAATCGAACCCAACAACAGTCGCAGTCGCGCACAGAACGTCGACGCGGATTTCGTTCTGGGGTATTCGCCCGACATTGGCGACTACAACACGAACACGTCGACAGCGATTCCTCACGTGTCAATTCGCGCCACCGGGACTGGCAACATCGACTACTACAGCTTTACGGTGGCAACGGCAGGCAGTCGTGGCATTTTTGATGTTGATCGCGGGACCCCCACGTTCACGAGTTACTTTGAGTTATTCGACAGTTCGGGAAACTCGCTAAATCAAGCTTACGGCGGCTATCAGTTGTACGGAGCCGAGGGCAGCACCGCCTCCAACGACGCATACATGGAGTACACCTTCCAACAAGCGGGGACTTACGTGCTGGGCGTCGGCGAGTGCTGTATCGCAAACGTCCCGACTGGTGTCACCTACGACTTGAACATCTCGATTGAAAACCATTCGGTGACACGCGGCGCCACTTCGAATTTGATCGATAAGGGTTCGACCTGGAGCTATTGGGATCAGAGTCAAACGCCGCCAATTAATTGGCTGTTGGCCGGTTTCGATGCCACTCCATGGCAATCCGGTCGTGGGCCGTTCGGTTATGGCGACGGCGACGAAGTCACACAAGTTGGTTTTGGTTCGGATGCTGACAACAAGAACGCCACGACCTACTTCCGACGTACGTTCCGAATTAACGACCTACCCTCGCTGCAAGCTTTATTGGTGGAGTTGCAGCGCGACGACGCCGCGGCGGTCTACGTGAACGGAACCCTCGCGTTCACCACTGGGCTTCCCAGTCAATTTAACCACGGGACCTACGCATCGGCTTCGCTGATTGAGGGAGAAGATGAAAACGCCTATCAAACGTTCTCGATCGATCCCAGCCTGTTAGTGGAAGGCGAGAATGTACTGGCGGTGGAGATTCACCAGAATAGTCCGACTGACCCAGATCTCAGTTTCGACCTGCAGTTGCAAGCGCAACGAACGCTGATGGTCGAATTACTGCCTGTGCTGTCGGACGTACATCAATTTGAAGTGGACCTAAGTGACTACGTCGGCAGAAGCGTCGACATCTTGTTAGCCAGTCAGACCGGGCACGTGTTGCGATCTGCGAACCTGTCGCTATTCGGTCCGGACAAAACAACACTCGTCGCGACAGCATCCGCACAGTTCGATGGCTCGTCCATCCGCAACTTTGACTTGGGAATCTTTGACTACCAAGTGCAAGACGCCGGCGTCTATCGGCTTGTACTCGAAGCGGATGTCAACAGCAACTACCTGCTGACGGTAACCCCGCGGGTGATCGAAGTCGAGCTAGGTGACACGCCGAATACACCGCGTGTCATACCACCGGGCGATGTGGCGTTCGGTTACGTCGCCGGCAACGGGCCAACCGCGACGATCGATCCAGAAGCCGACCTCGACAACATCACGGGCGAAGAATTGGATATCGCGGAAGTCGTTTCGACGCGTAGTGGCAATACGCTTGTGATCACCGTCGACTTCCACAATCCGATATCGCTAGGTGGTCAGTTCGGTGGATCGTACATTCAATTCGAGCTAGACACAGACCGCGATATCTCCACTGGTTCTCGCTCGGCACGGTCTTCCGGCAACGTCGATGATCCATTCGTTCAAACGTTGGGAGTCGACCGCATCGCCTACGTCTACATGTCGACTCAAGGCTCAAGCGCCGCACTCTACAGTCCGAATTACGAAGAGTACCTAGGTCAAGTCGACTTCACTTCAACCGCCGATTCCGTAACCATTCAAATCCCACTCTCGCAACTCGAGTCGACGGATGGAATTGTGAACTTCGACGTGCTGGCGGGCTTCGGCGGTGGCATGGATGTCGCGCCCAATTCGTCTTATCTCACGTCGCCGAGTGCGAATGGGGAGGTTCCGACAGAATCGGACTATTTCGCGATTGATTTGGCCGCCGGTCAAACCGTCTTGATCAGCGCCAAAGAACAGATGCCAGCGTCTGGTGTTAGCAGCCTCGAACACCAATTGCGGTTGCTGGGGCCGAATGGATTGGATCTTGTGCAGCCGGCCTCTGTCGTTGACGGCCATCACCAAGCGACTCTCACCTTCACCGCCCCGGACGCCGGTCGCTACACTCTGGCCGTTGTAGCCAGCACGGGTTCAGGTCTATACGAACTGAGTGTTGAGCCGGTCCAACTGCCGAGTGTGGTTGGGCGATATGTGTTCTACAACAATTCCGTTTGGGATGGCGCGGACGCGGTTGCCAATTCGGCGGACGACGCGGCGATTGATCGAAGCAAGCGTGCACTTTTACCCGGCGAAGCAATCACCGCAACCAACTACACGAGCTTCACGCATGGCTTGAATGGCATCATGGTGGACGTCATTGGGCTGACTTCCGCGCCGACGCTGGAAGATTTCGTCTTCCGAGTCGGTAACGATGTGAACGTTGCCAACTGGGCCGGAGCGCCGACGCCGCAAGCGTTCGATGTCCGGCCAGGCGCCGGACGTGGCGGAGCGGATCGAGTTACGATCGTTTGGCAAGACGACGCCATACTCAATCAGTGGCTTCAAGTCACCCTGAAGGCAACGGCGGAGAACGGTCTGACTGCGGACGATATTTTCTACTTCGGCAATCTCGTCGGCGAGACGGGAGACGGCACGGCTGCCATCCGAGTCAGCAGCATCGACGTCGCAGCAAGCCGAAATGCGCTCGGCACTTTCGCCGCGCAGGTTGGCGTAGACAACCGTTTCGATTTCAATCGCGACGGTGCGGTCGATGCAATTGACGCCGAGATCGCATCAAATAGTTTCGATCGAGCGTTGGTTGCCATCTTCAACCTCGCGCCTCCTCCGTCGAATTTGGCACGTGTCGGCGACACCGATCAAGACGGTCGGTTCACGATGGACGACTTGATATTGGCGTTCCAGGCGGGTAGCTTTGAAAACGCTTATGACGGCGACGCGACTTGGATCGACGGCGACTGGGATGGTGACGGCGACTTCACGACGCGTGACCTGGTCTTTGCCTTCCAATTAGGAGTGTTTGACGAGTAGCGATCTAGCGGCTGCTCATCCGTCGGGGCCATGTACACCTGGCAGGAGCAGCATGTATGACACGTCTCGTTTTACTCAGCATCATCATCGTCTCGATGATGATCGGTACGACTTCGGCCCAGCTCACGACCTGGGTCGAAGACGGCGAACACGGTCTGGCGTCGATTATCGATCGCACGGCTACGTCGTATTCGTTGCTGCAATCCGAAATCGTCGCTCAAGGCCAGTTGGCATTTCACTTGGCCAATCCTGGCTTTGAAGACAACTGGTTCGAGCTGTTACCTTCGATTGCTGTGCAGCCCGACTCACAACTGTTTTTTGCCAGCCGATTGGGGACCGTCACTTCCGATCAGATTGCGACGGTCCAGCTTTCTGCTGACAACGGCGCCAGCTGGCCGACGACGCTGTTCACCCAACCGGGTAATGGCTTTCCGGGAGAAGCCAACTTTGACTTGCAAGCGATCTCCTTGGCACCCTTTGCCGGACAAGACGTTCGCCTCAGGTTTTTACTCGACTTTCAGAGCCCTGGCAGCGCGTTCAATCAGACCGATCCAGACGTGGGTTGGATTATCGACGATATCCGTATCGATCGCGAGTATGAGAAGAATGCCTACAACTTTGGCAATCCGACACCAGAGGCCACGCTGTATCTCGAGTTGATCAATCGAGCACGCGCGGACGCGTCGGCCGAAGCCACTCGACTAGCGCAGTCGACCGATGCTGACGTGCAACGTGCCAAGCAATCATTCGGCATCACAGCGTCGGATATCCAACAGCATTTCGCCTGGGATATCGATCAAGGTTGCATTGCAGACGTCTCGCAACCGCTGGCATTTAGCGCCACGTTGTTGAACATGGCAACGCTGCATTCACAGGATCAACGTGACAATGGATTTCAAGGACACGTGAGCTCAGCGAACCCTCCCGCTCCTTTTCAACCAGGCGATGGCCTCGGAGAACGAGCGCAGCGAGTTGGCTACTCATACTTCAGCCTGGGCGAAAACGTTTTTCGGTCGGCCACATCGGTCGAATATGGCCACGCGGCGTTTGAGATCGACTGGGGCGCGGCAAGCTCGCCTTCGTCGGCCTGTTACAACCCGTCATTTGCTGGCGACAACATGCAGAATCCGGCCGGACATCGGGCGAATATTCACAACGACGTCTTCAAAGAAATCGGCGTAGGAATCGCAAACACAGGCGGTGCGCAACATGTTGTCACTCAAGACCTGGGCACGGCGGGCGCAGGGAGTTTTGCGACCGGTGTCGTCTTCGACGATCTGGATGGCGATGGCTTTTACGATTTAGGCGAAGGTGTCGGCGGTGTGCGAGTGGACTCGGACGCGTCTGCCTTCTATGCCTTGACATCGCCCTCTGGTGCCTACACACTACCGCTTTCTGATAACGGTGCCCAGCAACTGCAATTCTCAATCGATGGCTACTCGCCCGCAGACGTGGCAGTCCATGTCGTGGGCGATCGCAATGTAAAAGCGAACTTCCGACTGCAGGATTTGCGGAACGTTCCTGGCGACTTCAATGCCGACGGCGTTTTAGACGTGGCGGACTTGAACGAACTCACGCAGGCCATTCGCACCCAGTCATCTGAGACGCGATTCGATGTCAACGACGACGGTCAAGTGACGGATGGTGACCGCACATTCTGGGTCCACGATCTCAAGCACACCTACTTTGGCGATGCGAATCTCGACGGACTGTTCGACACATCGGATTTGATTGTCGTGTTTCAGTCCGGGCATTACGAAGATCAAATCGCAGCCAACTCCACTTGGTTGCAAGGCGACTTCACTGGCGACAGTGAGTTCGACACGCAGGACGTTATCCTGGCCTTCCAAGACGGCGGGTTCGAACAAGGTCCGCGCGCCGCCAACGCCGTGCCGGAACCCACGTCATTAGTGCTAGGAGCGATTGCGTTCATGGGAACAGTTTGGAGGCGGAAGGGAATATCGATATTCGATATTCGATATTCACCATTCGATATTCGATATTCCAATTTGGAGCGAGGCCGACAGATGAACGTTCGAACAATGACGTCCGCCGTGACCATTGCTTTGCTGACATGGTTTGCCAGTGGCGGTATGTGCGCCGAGCGGCCGAACATTGTGTTCATCATGGCCGACGATTTGGGATGGGCCGACGTAGGCTTTCATGCTGCGGGTCCCGATAGTCTGGCAATGACGCCCACCCTCGATGCATTAGCCAAAACATCGTTGGAACTTACGCAGCACTACGTGGCCCCGGTGTGTAGCCCAACTCGGACGGCGTTGCTGTCCGGGCGTTGCTGGAGCCGCTTCAACGTGACTTCTCCGCAAAACGAACTTGCCATGCCCTTCGGCACGACGACGTTGGCCAGTGCTCTGAAGCGAGTTGGCTATCGCACCGGGCTAACAGGCAAGTGGCATCTCGGCTCGCTACCGGAACAAGGCCCCAATCACTTCGGATTTGATCACTCGTACGGCTCGCTCGCGGGTGGTGTGAGCCCCTGGAACCACAGGTACAAGCAGGGGCCGTTTACGCTCACTTGGCATCGCAATGAAACTCGACTTGATGAAACCGGGCACGTCACGGACTTGATTACGGCCGAGGCGATCCGTTTCATCGAAGCCGGCGAGCAACCGTTCTTCCTCTACGTGCCATTCACTGCCGTCCACCTGCCGCTGAAGGAACCGCAAGAGTGGCTTGATCGGGTGCCCGCCCACATCACCGGCGAAGTGCGGCGCCATTACGCGGCCTCGATTCTTCACCTGGACGACAGTGTCAAAAGGATTCGCGATGCGTTGGCTCAGCAACAAATACTTGAGAACACTGTATTGGTGTTCACAAGTGACAACGGTGGTAGTACCGCTGAAAACAACGACCTGAAGTATCCCGACGACAATTGCCCCAACGGCCGCCTGCCGGGTGACAACCGGCCACTACGCGGACAAAAAGGGCAGCTCTACGAAGGGGGCACGCGTGTGCCCACGCTCGTTTCGTGGCCGGCACGCGTACGTCCTGGTGTTAATCCGACGCCTGTGCAGATCATCGATTGGATGCCGACATTTTGCGCGCTGGCCGGTTTTGCCTCGGACTACGACTTACAATGGGACGGCGTCGACCTGTCACCGTTGTTGTTGCAAGACGCGAAATTGGCAGAACGCAGCATCTATGCGGTGGCCCCCGGTTGGCGAGCGCGCTCACTTCGGCGCGGCGATTGGAAGTTGATCGTCCATGCAGACCAGAAACCGGCAGTGGAGCTTTATAACTTGGCGACGGATCCGGCCGAGTCGGTGAATCTTGCGACTGAGCAAGACGCCATTGTCACGAAACTACAAGCTGAACTCACGAAGTTCGCCGAGAGTGATCCACCGACTCAGCAGTGAAAACGCAAGAGCGCCCCCACTTCGTGTTAGGAAATGACGTCCTCTCACGATAATTTGCTAAGATGTGGGTAACTTGAGCGAACACTCCCCAGATGGGCTTCAAAATGCGATCAGAAATCTGTTTGAATGAGAATTGAACATGAGCCTTACAAGTCTGCGAATCGCACTCGGTAATGACCCTCAAATGTTTTTGGCGACGATTTTGTCGCTTGCCGGCCTGATCGCCGCTACCGCAATCGCTGTGGGAATTTGTGGCAGCATTCAATGGCGCATCCACTGCCAGAACGAACGGGACACCGAATTCAAACGAGAGCTGCTCTCCAACGGTTTCTCCGTTGATGACGTCGAGCGCATTCTGCGCGCGTCCAGCACCAAAGCCGAGCGCTCGACGCCCCGATTTCGTCATTCACTTCGCAGTCGCAAGGCCATGTCCTGGGCATTGCAGCGTCGGGCCTGAGCGGTCAGACAGATCAGCTTGATCAGCGGCGCGTGGGCGGCGGGTAGCTGGCCAGAATCTTCGCCAGCGTTTCGACGACCTCAGGGTGCTGTGCCGCTAAATTGCGTGACTCGTGTGGATCGGCTTCGTAATCATACAGTTCGTACTCCACTCGCCGCTGCTCGTCATTGCTTGCACCGTAGTGACGTTTCCATTCGACCAGTCGGTATCGCGATGTACGAATGGCGCGGCCCATCTTTTGTTTGGGATAGACGTGATAGGCGTGATCGCGGACACGGGCGGCGGGGTCTTGCAAGACGGGCAACAGGCTGATGCCGTCCAAGCGTTGCGGCCCAGTTGGCTGAGGCAACTCGGCAAGTGCCGCTAGTGTCGGATAGATGTCGACGCTTTCGGCAAACTGTTCCGTGGTGGACCCGGGTGTGACGTTTGTGGGCGCGCAGACGATGATTGGAATGCGTGTCGCCTGTTCATAGTTCGTATGCTTCGTCCAGATGCCGAGATCGCCCAGGTGAAAACCATGGTCGCCCCACAGGACGATGATCGTGTTTTCGTAAAGCCCCAGTCGTTCGACTTCCGCCAACACTTTGCCAATCTGCGCATCGACAAAACTAACGCTGGCGTAGTAGCCATGTACGAGCTGCCTGGCGAGCGTATCATCGATCTCGCCCCGCTCTGGTACTGGCGAATAATTCGAGATCTCGCCGCCGCGTTTCCCAGCGACTCGCGGCGAATCGATCGGCAGATCCTTGTTGCTTGCTATTGGCAAGCGTTCCGGATCATGCATGTCCCAGTACTTGCGGGGCGCGCTAAACGGGAGGTGGGGACGAGCGAAACCGACGGCCATGAAGAACGGGGTTCCTTCGCTCTGACGCCGTTGCTGAGCTGCCTGCAAGCGGCGCACGGCCTCGTCGGCGACCCGACCATCCGCGTACAGCTCATCAGAGACCTGCGGCGATTCAAAGGCCGGACCGCGTGGTAGCTCGCCGATGCGATTCAATTCGCGATTAGTAAAGTAAGCCTCTTCGCGCGTTAGCTGTCCCTCCGGCTTACTGGCTGGATCAACATACTCGATGACTTTATCGTGGAAATGAGGAACCTGAAACGAGACAGGATCTCCTTCGTTGCCGTGCCCAACATGAAACACTTTCCCCATTGATTCCGTGCGGTAACCGTGCGCGGCAAAGTACTGCGGCAAGGTAACGGCATCCGGTAACCGTTGTCGCAGGCGACTGCCCAAGTCATAGAGTCCGGTTGTTGTTGAGTGTGCCCCCAGCATCAGCGTGAACCGGGATGGAGCACAGACGGCTTGATTGCAGTAAGCCCGGTCAAAACGCATCCCGCGTCTGGCCAGCGCGTCAATATTGGGCGAAATGGCCAGAGCATCGCCATAGCAGCCCAATGTCGGTTTCAAATCGTCGACGAGAATCAAGAGGACATTCGGTCGCTCGGACGCAATGACCGGCGACGTCCCCGTAGCCAACACACAAACGTACCCAACTAGCCACACACAAATCAAAAACAACCGGTGACGACTACTGCACACGTTCATTTGCTCAATTTAGCTCCACGCGTTCTCATCGCACAAACGCATTACCATGGCCAATGTAAGTGTATTGTCAATGCTCAACTGACGGGGCAGCTTCGCGGGGATGGCGGCGGCAAGCGCCGCGATCACAGAAACCAGAAAGTTACAGCGAACTCAAGAGTTCGTGCATTTCGTGAGTCAGTGATCTTGGTGAATCGTAGTTAAGTACAACTCCGCGCGAGAATTCGCTCGGCCACTTACACCTTGCGCCATTCATCGTCTTCTTCGTACGCGACGTGATAGATGTCCAGTCGCCGGTCATGCCAATTGCGCACCGACCCGGATTCGCGATGGCGGCGCAGTTGTTCGAAGTCCAAGTCGTGAATGATCACCGTTTCGACGTTAGGATTGCATTCAGCGGCGATGGCATCGCGCGCGAACTCCATGTCCGCAGGCGTGAAGATACCGGACTGAGCATAGTGAATATCGGCGTTCTCGACGAAGGGCAGATTGCCGGTGCAGCCGGCGATCGCCACAAACAGATGGTTTTCGATACAACGTGCCATCGCGCAATTCCGGACGCGCAGGTATCCATGCCGCGTGTCGGTGTTATACGGCACAAAAATCATCTGCGCACCTTTACCGGCGGCGATGCGAGTTAACTCAGGGAATTCAATGTCGTAGCAAATTTGAATTGCGATCCGTCCGCAATCGGTATCGAACACTTCGACTTTGTCGCCAGGCGTAACGCCCCACCACTTGCGCTCACTCGGCGTAATATGAATCTTGTATTGTTTGCCAATGGACCCGTCGCGCCCGAACAGATAGGCGACGTTGTACAACGTTTCGTGTTCGACGACAAAGTGCGAACCACCAATCACGTTGACGTTGTATTTGATTGACATCTCCGCAAAGAATTCAAGGTATTGCGGAGTGAACTCGGACAGCTTTCGCGCCGCATGTCCTGGTTGATGAGCGTCGACGCAGGATAACAATTGTGCCGTAAACAACTCGGGAAACAACACAAAGTCGCACTTGTAGTCGGACGCCGTATCCAGGAAGAATTCACATTGCTGCGCAAATGATTCGAAGCTGGGAATGCCGCGCATCTGGTACTGCACGACGCATACACGGATTGACTCGACCACGTGGTGGTAGCGCCGCTTCGCACCGGAGACGTAATCGAGGTTCAGCCACTCCAAGAAGGTGGCGTAGCCCAGCGAATCGACGTCCGAGGGCAAGTAGTTGGGAATCAGTCCCTGTACAGAAAAGCCATTGGAGAGCTGCGCGGTCAAGACTTGATCGTAGATCGCCTTCTCTTCCACACGCTCGATGTATTCTCGCGCCGACAGTTTCTCGGCATACTCATGGTAGCCGGGGATGCGACCGGCAATGATGATGCGTGCCAAGTTCTTTTCGCGACAGAGCTCTTTGCGCGCGTCGTAGAGGCGACGTGAGAGTTTCATACCGCGAAACTCTGGCGACACCATGATTTCGATGCCATACAGCGTATCGCCGCGACGATCGTGATTGCGGATATAGCCGTGATCCGAGACGGCTTGCCAGTTATGCCATTCCAGACTCGGATCGTAGTCGAGTATCAAGCTGCTGCTGGACGCAGCCAACTTGCCATCGATTTCAACAACCAGTTGGCCGTCCGGGAAGACTGCGATCTGGCTGGCGATCTGATCCCGGCCCCAGGGCTTCATGCCAGGAAAGCACTGCAACTGCATCTCCACCAACTGGTCGTAGTCCTCGATTTTCATCGGACGGACGATGACTTGCCAGGCAAATTCTTCTAAGTTGAGCGGATCCATGAAGCGGCTTTCGAATGGGGACCGGCCGACGCGAATCGACGACTCCCTACGTGTCGATGACCGTCAGCGAAGGACTCAATTGTACTCGGCAAGCTCCCGCTGCGGTAGCTTGGATGAGCATCGCAATGTGGAACCCATTGTCAGGAGCATGGCAGTCTCGTGAACTTTTTGGCGACACCGGCGCGGCGACGTTTTCTCTTCGCGGCTCTCTATTTTAGTGAGGGCGCGCCGATCGGTTACCTGTGGCTCGCGCTGCCGACGCGCTGGAAAGCGGCCGGCGTGCCGCTCGAACAAATCACCTGGCTGACCGCACTACTGGTCCTGCCCTGGACATTCAAGTTTGCATGGGCCCCCATCGTCGACGTATTGCGGGGTCGCCGTTGGCATCTGAAGCACTGGATCATCGCCGCGCAATCGCTGATGGCAGCCACCCTGTCACCGCTGCTGTGGCTCGATCCGACCGCAGATTTCAACTGGATCGGGATCACGCTCTTTTGCCACGCCTTGTGCGCGGCCACGCAAGACGTGGCGATTGATGCCCTGTGCATCGCGGAGACCGAAGTAACTGAGCGTGGCAGCTACAACGGCTGGATGCAAGCGGGCATGTTGTTGGGACGAGCCTGCATGGGCGGCGGCGCATTGATCCTTGGGGTGTGGCTCGGCCAACAGACCGTCGTTTGTTTATTGATCGCCTGCATCGCGATTGCCGGTTCGTTGGTCATCCTGAGCGACGAGCGCTCCGTGGTTGTGAGTCAGAGCCAACGCTTGGGTGAAGTAAACGGCGCCTTACGACGGACGCTGAAATCACGCACAACTTGGCTTGGGCTGCTGTTCGCGCTCTTCGGTGGCGCTGCTTTTAAATCACTTGAGGCCGTTTATGGCCCGTTTCTGATCGACCGTGGTTACGACGAACTGGAGGTTGGCGCATTGTCCGCGGCTCCCATGATCGGCGCCATGATGGTGGGCGCTCTCCTAGGTGGGTGGTGGGCAGATCGTTGCAGTCGCCGACAGTTTGTGGCTGGGGCCGGACTATATATAGTGCTCACCGTTTCATTGTTGGCGATCAGCGACCTTGTGGCGCATCAACAGCGCGGCTTCCACTTGCCCATGTTGCTTGTCGCGACCGCAGTGGGAATCGGAGTATTTACCGCTGCCAGCTACGCGCTGTTTATGGACATCACCGACCCAATACTCGGTGCCAGTCAGTTCAGCGCTTACATGGGTGCCACCAATGGCTGCGAAGCCTGGTCAACTTTTGCTATCGGTCAGATCATCGTGCGTCAGGGATACAGTAGCGGTATGTTCGCCATGAGTGCCGTCGCGTTGGCCGCTCTGCTACTGCTAATCGGAATGAAGTCAGAACGTGCGCACGCCTGACTGCTCGGAGCGGCGAACGACACACCGACGTTAACGCATTTTGGCGAACTGCATACCGGCACGAACGAGTTTCGGCGAGAACGACAGAACAGACTCTAGCGATGCGACGAACTTTGTCGCCTTCCGGCGAACTCAAGCTACTATCCAACTAGGTAGTTGGCCGCGTCAGCTCGACGATGGCAAAGTACAACGGCCGCTTAAACGACTGTTTTTCCGTGTCATCGCGTCGATGTTTTACCACATCCTCATCTACAACTTGGACTTGGTGTTTTTCGCCGTCCTTGGACTCGCCGCCGGCTGGTATGCCGACAGCTTCGTGCTGCGCAGCCTAGGTAGAGCACGCCCGCGCACATGGATCTGGGCACTCACGATTTCCTTGGTAAGCGTCGGATTGATCGGCGCATACACGATGGGAGAAGTTCAGCGTGAGCGGCTGCGAATCAGCATCCAAGGCGTCGCGCCCACCTACGCGGACGCACTGAGATTGATGGGGCACGAACTCATCACGTTAGATACACCGCCAGACGATCCGATCTACCTGGCAATGATCGAACGTCAAAAGACCTGGCTGACATCTTATCCGGCAATTACGGATATCTACACGATGCGGAAGCTCGGTCCAGACACGCTCGCATTCATCGTTGATTCGGAAACCGATTACAACCGTGACGGTGAATACACGCTCGATACTGAAGGCCGCACCGACATTGGCGAAGTCTATGAGGAAACGCCCGAGTCGATGCTGCGCGCCTTTCGCGGCGAATCGGTCTTCGACGATGTACCGATTACCGATCGCTGGGGAACGACGGTCAGTGCCTACGCGCCGATGAGACGCCCGGACGGCACTGTCGAAGCAATCGTGGGCATCGACTTTACCGCGATTGACTGGATTCGGACGTTATTGTTGGGCCGTGGCTGCGTGTTAGGAGCAGCCATGACAGTACTTAGCGGCCTGCTCGTACTCATCAGCGTGTCTCGTTTGCAACGTGCCGAGATCGACTCGCAGACCCAGTTCGCTGAAAAGCTGCATGCCAAAAACGTCGTGATTGAAGAGGCCTTGCACCAATTGAACTGCTACCAGGTTGTCGTGGATACGCACGCGATGGTCTGCGTGACGGACGACGTGGGAACGATCGTGCGCGCCAACGGCAAGTTCGCGACGATGGTCGGATCAACTCCCAACGAGCTGATCGGCAAGTCCTACGCATCAATTGACGCACGCCGCTTCACGCGAACCTTCTGGGACGAAATGAAGGACCTATTGCGTCGCGGCGAAATCTGGCACGGCGAAGTCTGTGTGCGCGATCGCAACGGACTCTCGCGCTGGATTGACACAACGATCGTACCGTATACCGACATTCGTCAGCAGGTCGTACAGCTGATTTCAGTCGGCACCGACATTACTGCGAAGAAGCGTTACGAAGCGGAGCTCGTCAACGCAGCTCGACGCGACCAACTGACCGGCCTGCCCAATCGCTTCTTGTTTACTGCCCGCCTGGATCACGCGATCCGGCGTGCACAACGTGATGACGAATACCGCTTTGCCGTCCTGTTTCTGGACTTCGATCGGTTCAAAGAGGTCAACGACACGCTGGGACATGACGTTGGTGATTTGCTGCTGCAGGAGATCGCCGCGCGGTTGTCTAACGAACTGGAAGCGGATGATTCGGTCGAAACGCAAATCGAAGGAAATTCGGTGGGCCGCTTTGGCGGCGACGAATTCGTGGCGTTACTCTCGCCAGTCACTGACGACTTGGCAGCCATTGCCGCGGCGGAACGTTTACTGGCCAGCTTCTCCGAAACGTTCCGGCTTGGTTCACACGAAGTCCACTCGACTCCCAGCATCGGCATTGCCTTCAGCGATGCACATTATGGCGCGGCCGAAGAAGTCATTCGCGATGCGGATGCCGCCATGTACGAAGCCAAGCGAGCAGGCAAGGCGTGTCTTCGAGTCTACAGTCCGGACATGATCATCTCGGCCGGCCCCGAGATGCCAGCACGCTAGTTGATTTCTGCGGGATCTTCGCTGAGTTCGCTGAGCTCACCCAGTTCGCCGAAAGACGCCAGCCGCGGTTCTCGGCATTAGATGAATCAGCGCCAAGGCTGGAACCGACGCGAACGCGTGACGGCGAACTACGCGACCGGATTTCGGATTTCGGATTTCGGATTTCGAGATGAGGAACGACGATCGGAAGCTGTGAGACTTCGACATTCGAAATTCGATATTCAACATTCGAAATTCAACATCCAGAACTCGCCGCCGTGCCGCTGGGCTTTCTGGCAGAAAACGGCTATCATAGCCGATCTGTCTATTGACCCATTTGCAATCTCTGATGGAGGGGTGAACGCATCCCATGGAAGCTGGAATCGTCGGCCTGCCGAATGTAGGCAAGAGCACCCTATTTAATGCGTTGACCTGTTCGCAAGCGGCACAGAGCGCGAACTATCCTTTCTGCACGATCGAACCCAACGAGGGCATCGTTAGCGTCCCCGACGACCGGTTGCAGCGGATTCTCAAACATA
>JAGQPK010000199.1 GCA_020426755.1 Planctomycetales bacterium | reverse complement strand
CCTGCTGAAGGGCTACATCCAAGACCTGACAGACGAGGGTGCCGGTGTCTTCGCTGCCTACGCCGACGTCACCTATCCCGCTGATGCCGCCTCGGTAACCGGCGCAATTACCTACGGCGTCGACTTCCCCAACGGTCAGTCGGGCGACATCACCGTCGCTGGACTCGTGGATGAAGTCGGCGGCTTCGATGGACTCGATCGCATTGGCCCCAACGAGGCCATGCTGTTCTCAATTCCAATGCGAGCGGACCGAGCCGGTACATTCACGTTCGGACTCGATCCGGCCGACATCCTGCCGCAACACAACGTCCTGCTCTTCGACCGCGATGATCCGGTGCCGACCGATCGAGTTGAATACCGCGGCGTCACCCTGAACTTCACTCAGGTTGTCGTGGCGGCCACCAATCCACGCAACTCGTTGGACGTCAATGACGACGCCAACATCTCGGCAATCGACGCGTTACTGGTGATCAATCAATTGAACGGCGCCGCCGAAGGCGAAGGCGGTCCATCGATGTACCTGGACGTCAGTGCCGATGGTTACATCACGGCGCTCGACGCCCTGCTGGTGATCAACGAACTGAATCGTATGAGCCGTGGCGAAGGCGAAGCTCCGGCGCAGAGTGTCAGCGTCGCTAAATCGGCAGCGCAACCGCTGACGTCAACGCCTGCTGCCGCAGCCAGCTCCTACTTCGCCGAAGTCGGTGCCGCGACGAGTGGTGACAACGATGCGTCAGACTCAGATGAACTCGATGAGATCCTCGGGTTGCTGTAGGGCAGACTGAGAATATCGAATACCGAATGCTGAAGTACGCGGCATTGTTTCGCCGTAGCGTGTTATTATTGCGCGACATACACCAGCGATGAATCGCTGGCCTGCCGTCAACAATCGCTACGCGATGAATTGTCGTAAATCAATCGGCTCACACCATCGACGGCTCGCCACTTGCCGGGAAGGCTGCGAGTGGCAGCTCAAGGCGATTGCGGAGTTGGTCGATCTGTGCCAGGCAGACCTGCGTGCGCGTGGCGTCTCTTGCTTTAGCGGCCTGTTCGAGCGCGAGTGCGGCCTCGCTGAGTGGAGAGAAACCGACGTTACCGCCTGCGCCCTTCAGCCAGTGTCCAAGTGCGGCCAGTTCCTGGTAGTTTTCGGCTGCGAGCGCGTTGTACATTGCGCGAAGCTGTGCGTCTAAACGATCGACAAAGTCGCAGACGATCTTCGCGAAGCGGACGTCATGCACAGGCAGTGTTGAGCGAATCGGCTCCAGCGGGGTTTGGGGCAGGACAACTTGCGTCACGTCGGGTGATTCGGCAATGACGGATGGCGTCTCGACGCGTGCCACTGCTTGCGGCGTGACGGGCTCGGTCGTGCCGCCTGTCAGCTCGCTTACTAATGACAACAGTCGGTCGATGTTGACTGGCTTCGTCAGAAAGTGCGAACAGCCTGCCGCCAGACATTTCTCCATGTCACCCTTCATCGCATGAGCGGTAAAGGCCACAATCGGCAGTTTGCAGCCGGCCTGTCGCAGTTTGCCGGCGGCAGTGTAGCCATCCATGATTGGCATCTGCATGTCCATCAAGATCACATCAAATTGATTGGCGAGCGCCAGGGTGACACCTTCTTGGCCGTTAGTGCCCGTGGTCACCACTGCTTTGGCGTCGGTGAGCACGATCGTTAGTAGTTCGCGATTTTCCGGGCCATCGTCGACAAGCAGCACGCGTGCGCCACGTAGGTCGTGCGACGTGAGTTCAATGGCGGTTGAATGCGTGTCAGTGGTCGCGATCTCGCTGGCGTCCACAAACTTCAGCGACTTGATCGGGCCGGTGCTCACGGCGACGTGAAAACAGCTGCCGTGTCCGACTTCGCTAGTGACGTTGATATCTCCACCCATCGCCTGGGCGAAGCGACGACTGATGGTCAAACCAAGTCCCGTGCCGCCGAAACGGCGCGTGATGGAACTGTCTGCCTGGCCAAACGGTTGGAAGATCTTGGCGATCGAGTCGGGCGCGATGCCGACACCCGAGTCCTGTACGTCGATCAAGAATTGAGGCCCATCGGGTCCCTGACTGAAACTTGTCGACACGGTGATGCCGCCGGTCTCGGTGAATTTAATCGCGTTGCCCACCAGGTTAGTAACGATCTGACGCAGTTTGGCCGCATCAGTCAGAATCATCTCCGGCAACTTGCCTTGAGGCACATACTGCAGTTGTAATCCTTTTTGATCCGTGCGGACTCGCAGGACCGTCAGTACTTCTTGAATAATGTGATGCGGATTGCAGAGGATGTTTTCAATCTCAATTCGTCCTGCTTCGATCTTCGAGAGATCGAGGATGTCATTGATGAGTGTGAGTAGGTGATTGCCACTCTGATAAATCGTATTCAAGTACTTCTGCTGCTGACGCTCGTCGCGCGCCAGGCCGCGCCGCAAGACGTCGGTGAATCCCAATACGGCGGTCATGGGCGTACGGATTTCGTGACTCATGTTCGCTAGGAATTCACTTTTGGCGCGACTGGCAGCCTCGGCCGTCTCTTTAGATTTTTTCAATTCAATCTTGCTGTTTTCAAGTTCCGTGACGTCCTCGAGACTGACAAAAACGCCGCGGTAGCTACCACTTTGTCCGAGCACAGGCGATGAGTTGACAATGAACACTCGCAATACGCCGTGTTGGTCTTGCATTTTCAAAATGACGTTAGGAATCGCACACTCATTCTCGATGGCAGTTTGCCAGGGAAATTGAAAAGCCAAACCGTCGTCGGCGATCCACGGCAGATTATCGGCCTTCTGCCCCATAAGTTTCTCGGCGGCTATCCCCACGATGTTACTGAATGCCTGGTTGGCCAGCACGATTCGCTGACGACGATCTAGCACCAGGAGACCTTCCGTCAGGTTGTCCAGTGCGGCACGCACGCGCGCGGGTACGGCCTGTGATGGATTCAACAAGCTCAGCACTTTGCCCAGGTAGAAGTAAAACGCAATACCGCTCATCAAGGTCGTGAATGCAACGAGCAGGCCGCGCGGACCTACGACCGGAATGTGCCCCCACACGGCCGCTGTGTCAGCCGGCCTGGTAAAGGCGAGTTCGAGACGACCCCACGCTTGTTCGTCCTTCAGAATTGGAACTTGCCAGTATTGATCGGGGTTGTCCGGTTTCGATTCCGCTTGAGAAGCCGGCCAGACTGACGCGTGATTGTCAGTACCTGCGAACAGTTCGCCATCGTCGAGCCGAATGGCCGCGGAAGCTATCGCCGGGTCGTGTGCGACGACTTGTTCAAGTACCGCTTGCAGGATAGAGCGATTCCCGGCCAGCATCGAGCTCTGTACGGCCAAGGAAATGGTCGTGTTACAGCGAGCTTGTAACCGGTCTTGAGTCGAATCGGGAACCAGGCCAATCGACAGTGCGCCCATCAGGACGCTCATGACGAGGCTCATGAGGCCCAGAGCAATACGTGCTTTTGTTGACAGCTTTAGCCAAGTCATGCCTGCTTCTCCCGCCGTGAAGTCTTTCTCGTCTCGTCTCGAGTCATCCAGGATTCCACTTCATCGCCGCCATCGGCGTGTTCTTCTTCGCCATTCAAATCGTCGTCATCCTCGTCCTTGAGTAGATCGAGAATGGGCAATGGGTCAATAAAGTTCCAGGCCGGCATCTGTGCCAGCACGCTGCTCAGCAAATAGCCGCCGCGTGCCATCCAGGCCAAATAGGTGATGCTGAAGGTCGAGCCCACAGCTAGGCCGACAGGGGCAAGCTGTTCGATATTGACGCCGTGCGAAATCGAATTCTGCAGTTCGCCAAACTGTTCGTTCATCCGCGCTGATAGTGGAAACGCCGCCGCTGTCTCGTAATACACCTCGTACGTTTTCAGCTCGATCATGTCCGAACGACTCCGACCATCTCGGCTGGTGCCGACTTGCAGAGCATGGTCCGGCACTAAAAGATTGCTGATGTCCGCCCGGCCGCCCGACTCGTCCTCGGCAGTCAACGCCATGATCTCGTTGAAGCTTGGGGCAACTTCGTCTGAGTTGTGATCTCGCTTGTTGTCTTCCCGAACTGATTCCGGTTCCGGCTGAGGAGGAAGTGCGATCGGCAACGACGTCGCGTCGGTGGTGGGCGTGGCTGATTGTTGTGGCGGTTCCGGATCGGGCGCTGGTGCGGTTGTGGCCGCGACCGTCGCCGCCGGTGGAGGCGGGGCGAGGAACGGCAGAATCTGAATGTTGACCGTCGCACTGTTGCTGGTAGTGGTACCATCGGAAGCGACGTACACGATGGTGTCTTCGCCTGAGTAGCCATCGTCCGGCGTGTAGAGCCACGAACCATCTAACTGCTGTTCGAACGTGCCGTGAGCTGGCCCACTCACCAGCGACCAGGTCAGGCTATCGCCGTCGATATCCGTATCGTTGAGTAGCAGGTCCGCTTGACGCAGCGTTAAACTGGAGTTGCCTGTCAGCAGGAAGTTGTCGGTGTTTGCGGTCGGTGCATCGTTCACGGCCTGACCAGCCAACTGCAGCAAGCCTTGCGCTGGACCAGCTCCCAATTCATCACGCACCAGGACACGGATATCGAGATCCGACGAACTATTGGCAAGCGGAACAAAATAGACATTGGCTAGCGCTGCGTTGACATTCGTGACGGAGTCCGTAATCGTCCAGATGCCGGTTAGCAAGTTGTAGCTGCCAGTACCTGACGTCGTGAGTCGACCGGCATGTGGGTCGGTCAACGCCAGCGTGATGGTGATCCGGTCGCCAGCGTCGGCATCACTGACACTTAAGCTAGACAAGGCCAAGCGATTGTCTTCGAAATAGATGAGCGATTGATTGAGTCCCGTCGCTGTCGGTGCTTCGTTCAAGTTGTTGACGTGAATCACTACATTCGTTGGTAGTGACGACATGCTGCCGTCCGACACGGTGATTTGGAGGGTGTGGGCAGGGATCGTTTCAAAATCTAGCAAGCTGCGATCAGCGATGGTGATTTCACCCGTCGTCGAGTCGATACCGAAGATGTTCGACGTATTTCCGCCGGTGATCTGCCAGTTCTGCAGCGTTCCCAAGCCATCTGGATCGACACCCTGAACGAATCCCACCGAGGTACCGTCTGTTGCTGCCTCTGATACCCAGTAGGCTTGATTCGGCGTAATCCGGGGTGCGGTGTCGTCAATGTTATCAACGTACACCGTCACGAAGAAAACCGTCGACTGATTCACACCGTCGCTGACGCGGATGCCGAGGTTGTGGACTTGAGCTTGCTCGTAGTCAAGCGAAGTGTTGTCGGCGACTAACAACTGTCCGCTAGACGCGTTGATAGCAAATATTCCCGACGAATTCCCGTTGATAATTGTCCAATTCTGCAAGCTGCCGACGGTGTCGACATCGGTCGCCCCGATTGTGCCGACGGTTGTTCCGTTCGGACTGTTTTCGGTCACGTGGAATGTCTGCCCACTTGTGCCCACGGGGCGGTTGTCATTCACATCGGTGATGGCGACTGTGAAGTTGGCCGTGCTAGATGACCCATCAGAACTTGTTGCCCGCACGACGATGGTGTAGCTGTTTGCCGATTCATAGTCGAGAGCCTTTGCTGTTCGCACGCGGCCGGTGCTGCTGTCGATGGCAAATGTGCCGGCTGGGTTGGCGTCGAGACTGTAGGTGATTGTGTCGCTCGTATCGCCATCCGCTGCGTTTGCCCGAATGCCTACGAGTGAGCCAATCGAGGCGTTCTCCGCGACGGAATTAGCTGCTCCGTCAGTGTCAGTGATTGCCGAGATAGCGAATTCATTGACATTCTGTACCGCGATCGTAAATGTTCGCGAACTGAAAGAGCCATCCGATGAATCCGCTCGCACAGTAATCGAGTAGCTGGTTGCTGTTTCCGCATCGAGTGCCGCTGTGGTGCTGACCACGCCCGTGTTCGCATCGATCACGAAGCGGCCTGTCGCGCTGTCGGTCAGCGAATACGTGACGATATCGCCAAAGTCTGGATCCACAGCCGAGGCCGTGATGCCGACCGTCGCGCCTGGTGCCAGGTTTTCTACTACGCTGTTCGCGGTCGCGTCGTTGTCAGCAATTCCGCTGACGCCACCTTCGTTCGCGTTTGAGACGCTGATTGAAACGGCCTCATCAGCAGACCAGTTTGCGCCGTCAAATACACGAACTACCAAAGTGTAATTGGGTGTCGTTTCGAAATCGAGATTCGTATTATTAGCGACTGTCACTTCGCCAGTTGACGCGTCAATAGCAAAAATGCCGTCCGTGTTGCCGCTGACAAGCGTCCAATTGCTAAGAACTGTGTTCGCATCAGCATCTGACACGATCACGGTACCGAGTTGTGTACCGTTGGCAGCATTTTCGAAGACTGAAAAGTTTTGTCCGGCAGTGATGATTGGCAAGTTGTCGTTGGCATCCGTAACGTCGATCGTGATTGTCGCTGTCGCTACACTGCCACTCGTGTCGTGCACCTCGACTTGCAGCGTGTACTGAGTGGTCGTCTCGAAATCCAGCAGGGATGAGTTCGCAACGTTGATGCGACCGGTCGTCGAGTTCACTGAAAAAGCTGTTTGGCCGGTGCCACCAACAATCGTATAAGTGAGGCTGTCCCCGAGATCTGGATCGCTGGCCGAGACAAATCCAACTTGTGTGCCGTCCGCACTGTTTTCCACAATCGACATCGTGTCGTCATTCGCAGTGGGCACATCGTTAATCGGTGTGACGGACACTTGGAACGACGTTGAGGTGCTGCTCTTGCCATCGCTAACGGTGATGGTAATCGTGACCGGACCGCCGGTAGCGTTGGCCGCTGGTGTGAATTGCAGCGTGCGGTTCTCATTCGTTCCTTGGAACAGGAAGCTGCTGCTAGGAATGAGCAGATTGTCACTGGAGGTCGCGGTGACGGTGAGACTTGAGGCAAGATCATCAGGATCGGAGATCTGGAATGTGATCGGTGCCGACTGAGTATCCTCGTCGACCGTTACGTCGGCGATCGACGTGATCGTTGGTCCGTCATTGGAGAAATGAATACTCAACGCATCAAACTGTTCCGAACTTCCATTCAGATTGAGGTCGGCGCCAGCCACGATCGTCGCGGCCGTCGCGATGGCGGTGCCAGAGCCTTGCGTCGTTTGCTGGAAAGTGAGTTGAATGACATCATGGTTACGAATCGTTGCGTTCGTAGTACCGACGTTACCAAGGTTCGCATCGACCGTCAGCAGAATTGATGCAGTGGGCAATGTCACGCCACCAATGGTGATGCTCGATTCTACTAAATCTAATCCGGTGATCGACGCATTGATGCCGAAGTCTTCCCCGTTAATCAGCAATGTTGGTGCCGCACCCGCAGTTGTGCCAGCGCCAACATCGCTCGCGGTGAATGAGTAGATGTTGTCGCTAAATGATGTTCCATCACGAGTAAACAAGAAGGTGCCAGCAGTAAGTGTCACGGGGTTGACGACTCCGATCGCCGTGTCTTGTTCGACCAGTGTAAAGCCAATCGTATCGCCTCCGCCGTGAATTGCGGACAGGTTGTCAAGGGCCATCAAGAATGTACCGCTGGCATAGTTGCCAGCGATCGTGGGTCGGAAGACAAAAATGTCATCTCGTGTGACGCTCAATGAATTGAGGCTTGTCAGTGTTTCATCGTTCGCGGTTGACAGGAGTAGATCGCCCGCCTGCAGTTGTAGTTGGTTTGCACCGCTACCGATAACAATGTCGCGACTGACGTAGTGAATTCCGTCAACGTTCGCGTTGCTATCGGCGGCCATCGAATTCAGGTTCAAGAGACTGGCGAATGTGCCCGTGTGAGTGCCGCCAGTGAAGTCGAGATTGGGATCTGAGAGTGAGACGACTTCTCCGGCAGTCCACGACTCGAGCCCAGACGCGCCATTGCCGTTGCCTGAACCCTGTGTAGACCAAAGCAATGCCGCCGTCGATGGAGTCGCCGTCACACCGGCGCTCAGTTCTGACGTACTGTTGCCGCTACTGGTTGCAGTTGCAAAGATCGTGTCGCCGAGCGCCACGTCTGCTGCAAAGGCCGCCGAGAATGCGGCGTCGTTGTCGCTGTTGGTTGTCGTTGCGGAGGAACCGAGATAGGTGGAGACGCCAGCATGGACCGAATAGAAGTCGATTGTGTAAGTCGCATCGCTACGGGAATGCAACGTACCGGAAATCGCGATCGAGCCATTGGTAATCGTGGCTCGTGTTAGGACCGGGAAATTCTGCAGCGAATTCGGAC
>JAGQPK010000198.1 GCA_020426755.1 Planctomycetales bacterium | reverse complement strand
ACAACTATGTCTTCTGTGGCGGCCGCATCAACCTGGCCAAGCGACAGCACCTGATGATTGAGGCGATGCGTCATGTCACCAGTGATGTGCGTTTGCTGATCGCCGGCCCCGCCGACTCAGCACAAGACGCGCAACGTTTAACGGACTTAGTTGATCGCTATCGCCTGCACGATCGCGTCCAGTTGGAGATCGCTTTCCACGATCGTGAACGGCTAGCCGACTGGATCAATCGCTCGCTTGCCTGTGCCTGCGTGCCGTTCGACGAGGACTACGGCTACGTGACACTCGAAGCTTTCTACGCCGGCAAGCCCGTCTTAACGACTCAAGACGCAGGCGGCGTGCTCGACTTCGTCACCGATGGAGAAACCGGTCGCATCTGCCAACCGACAGCGCAATCGTTGGCCGAGGGACTGGATGAACTCGCAACAAATCACGATCAGGCCCGACACTGGGGCGCGGCTGCCCGTGAGTCGATCCACGAACGCAAAATCAACTGGCCCGAGACGGTCAAACGACTGGTCGCCTAGCGACATGAACTCACCTCTCCTTCGAGCGAAGGCGCTCCATGAAAATTGCTTGGTATACGCCCTACTCAATTGACTCGGCCATCGGCCACTACAGCAACCTCGTTGTCTCCGCTTTACGCGCGCAAGGCACCGAGGTTCTTGTCGTGCGCAGTGAGAACCGCACTAGCGACATTCGCGCGTTGCCGCCCACGTGCCGAGATGAGTCCTATGCCTGGGCCGCCGATCTCGATCGCAATCCTCCCGCGCAGTTAGCTGACTATGATCTGGTGGTGTACAACGTGGGTGACCACTACGACTACCACTCCTACTGCTTCAATCATCAGGCACAGGTGCCCGGTCTAACGATCCTGCACGATTTCAGCTTGCACCATGCGCTTTACAAGTACTGCATGTCCGCGGTGCCGATGGTTGCGGGCTATCGCGAGCACCTCGTTGCTGAATGCGGCAGTGAGGCGCTCGATACGTATGACCGTCTGGTGTCAGACAACAATGAACTACAGTGGTGGCATCACGACATGGCCAAGCACCCGGTTTACCGCTGGGCGCTGGAAGCCACCAGCGGCGTAGTGACTCACGCCGAGTTCTATCGTGAACGAGTGGCCGCTACTTTGGGCTGTCCGACCACGATGATTCCGCTGGCTTATGACAGCCCGCTACAGGACAACGCTACCGCGGGTGCTGCACCAGCAACCGCGCTCGGAACGGCAGGCAAGTTTCGCATCGTGACGATCGGCGCAGTCAACGTCAACAAGCGGCATGAGACAGTCATTCGAGCGTTATCCGCCAGTCCGCTGCTGCGAGAACGATGTGAATTCCGCGTCGTCGGCCCCATCGATGATTCGGCGCGCGCGCGTTTGCAACAAGCTCAAGCTGACAGTCCGCAACCGATCGAAATGACAATCTTGGGTCGAGTTGATCGTGTTACGCTGCGTCAGGAGCTCGAACAAGCGGACATCATTTCGTGCCTGCGATTCCCTGCCCTGGAAGGTGCTTCCGCCAGTGTCATCGAAGGCCTACTGTGCCAGAAGCCTGTCATCGTCTGCGATACCGGGTGCTACCACGAGATCCCCGACTCGGCGGTGTACAAGATCGTGCTGGAACGCGAACTGCCGGACTTGATTGCCACGCTGGAAGATATCGTCCGGCGTCCGCAACTGGCCGCTCAAAAGGCGGCCCATGGACGCTACTGGGCGGCCAAGCGTCACGCCGCTCCTGAGTACGCACAACGCTTACTCGAGTTTGCCGCCGACGTGCTTTACAACCGCCCTGTGCTCAACACGTTCGATCGAATTGCCGACCTGCTCCGGCAGTGGGACACGCCGGTTGATGAGGTTTTGATGTCGCGCATCGACGCCGCAGGCAATGACCTGTTCCGCCAGCGTCCGTCGACGACGCCCACACGACGAGCTGCTTGAATTTGGCCTTGATCGAGGAACCGACGTATGGACTTCATTCCCAGCCAGCGAATACTCTCGCGACTCGAGTGCCGGCCGAACCAGGCCCACGTGGCGAGAACGCTGCCGATTCCGGTGTTCGTCGCCATTAAGCGACGCACACAGCTCCGCCAGTTCGCACGTTGCGCATTCTCAGGAGTTTACGAAGCCGAATTGGCGGAAACGAATCGCTACATCTGGACGCAGGCGAACGCCTCGATTGACTGCTACTTCGCTACTTCGGCGAAACTACGCTATGTGTGGTTCGAGGTCGCAGCCACCGCACCGGGCGGATCGCGGATCTCGGTGCAACTAGACAATGTGTCGTTACTGCGCGACCACTTCGTGCGCGGCCGCACAACCGTTCGCCTGGCGATGCCGGAAGCACGCGTGCTATCCAAATGCACGCTGGCGGTGCAGTCGTCCACGTTCATTCCCAGTGAAGCGATCGATGCGTCGCAGGACGGGCGCGAATTGGGAGTCGCCCTACGCGGAATCGTATTCGGCAAGCGAATGACAAAATACCAAAGCGGACTGATGTTCCGAAAACCGATAAAGATGCGCATCGCCAAGCTAATCGGACAGTGGCGACGCAAACGGGCGGCGTAGCTGTGAGCTTACTAGTAATGAATGGGTCGCACGCGTTGGCCACCGTGTTGGCCACCGTGTTGGCCACCGTGTTGGCCATTGTGTTGGCCATTGTGCCGGGTTTACTGTCATTGTTCCATTCGTAGACTGCATCAGGGTTAGATCATGGCAGAAGCACGACGTCAGATTGTATTGATGGGTACCGGCGGTCACGCCAAGGTAATCATCGAACTGTTGCAGGCGGACGCGGCCAATGAGCTCGTCGGTTGCGTGGCTCCCGAGTCGGCTGGTTCACCGCGCATTGCCGGTCTACCGTGGCTCGGTGATGACGCCTACCTGGCGGCGTTGAAGCTACGCGGTATTCAGCATGCCTTTGTCGCGGTCGGCGACAATCGCTTACGGCGGAAGTTGTGCGAGTACGCACGAGCCCAGGGCATGCAGCTAGTTAACGCAATTAGTCCGCAAGCCAATGTCTCCCCAACGGCCCGATTGGGAGGCAACATTGCGATCATGCACGGAGCCAATATCGGACCGGATACCGTCGTAGAAGACGGTGTGGTGATTAATAGCAATGCTTCCGTCGACCACGACGGACACCTCTCACCGTACTGTCACATCGGCCCAGGCGCAACCCTGGCGGGCTGCGTCCATGTCGGCGAAGAGTCATTTGTCGCCACCGGCAGCAGCGTGATACCGGGACAGCGCATTGGGGATCGCGCCTTGGTCGGCGCCGGCTCGGTCGTCATCCGATCCATCCCGGCGAATTCCATCGCTTATGGCGTACCGGCTCGCATCCGTACACGTGCGAACAACGCGCTGGTGGTCGGTTGGACGCCCGTTACATCGCTGCGGGATGTTAAGACGAACGTGCCGCCGCAACGCAAGGCTGGCTAGCAAACCACACGCGACGTACGCATAGAAACCAGAAATCTCCACGCAGGCCGTAACGAGTCGACCATGAAACATCTGCTGCAAGCAATCCGCATGTCGCTGAAGTACCGATGGTCGTTGATCACCTCCATCGTGTGCTCCGCCTTTGTCGCCGTTCTCTGGGGTGCCAACATTACGGCAGTTTATCCGTTTGTCGAAGTCGTCTTTCAAGGCCAGACGCTCCACGACTGGGTCGCCGAGCAGATGGACGATGTCGACTACAAGCTGGCCGCCATCGATCCGCAGCGTCCTGCTGCCGAGATCAACAAGTCGTCGCGCGCGGAGCATCCCGCCGGCAACGTCCTGAAGGTCAACGCGCGAGACTTGCCGTTAGACGACGATTCACTGGCAGCGCTCTCAGAGAAAGACCTGACGAAACGACGCAAGAATCTGGTGCGTGCCAAGTACTGGATCGATCGTTTCGCGCCCGCCGATCCATTCCGAACCTTGCTGGGCATCGTGTCGTTTCTATTCGTAGGCACCTTGATCAAAGCTGCATTCCGCATCGCCGCTCAGCTTACCGTGACGCGCGTCGCAGAGCGCACGACGGTTGACTTGCGAAACGAATACTTCCGCTCGCTCTTGTCGGATCACGTCACGATGACGCGACAAGCCGGCGACGCGGCAGCCCGCGTGGGCGGCGATGTCGGCGCGATTGGCGCAGCGATCCAAACGATCTTTGGCCGCTCGGTGCAAGAACCATTGAAAATGCTCGCCTGTCTGGTCTTGGCCGCACTGGTAAACTGGCGTTTGCTGCTGTTCTCGATGCTGGCCTGCCCGCTGGCAAGCTTTCTGTTGCTGGCACTGGCCAAGTCGATTCGTACGGCCAGTCTCCGTGCATTCGATCAGAAGTGCCTCTTAATGGGGCGCATGTTGCAGACCTTTCAAGGCCTCACGGTCGTGAAGGCTTACAACATGGAGAGCCATGAACGACGCCGCTTTTGGCAACATACACAGCGAGTCTACGATGAACAAATGAAGATCACCTGGTACGAGAGCCTCATTCGTTCCAACAATGAACTGCTCGGTATCGGCGTCATCTGCATCTCGGCACTTGCCGGCGGCTATTTGGTCTTAGAGCACAAGACGCACCTGCTGGGCATACCGCTGGCAGCCGCGCCCATGAACTTTGGCCAGATCATGTTGTTCTACGCATTCCTGATCGGCTGCACCGACCCCTTGCGAAAATCGGGTGACGTGTATGGCTCGGTTCAACGGGGTGTCGCCGCCGCAGAACGCATCATGCCGTTCTTGTCGGCGAACTATGTTCCCGTGGATAAGGACAAAGCTCGGATCACGTCTGCCAAGAAGCCCATTGTGTTCGATCGAGTACATTTCGCCTATCACAAAAGCCAACCCGTGCTGCGTGGCGTTTCGTTCCGCATCGCGCCGAATGAAACGTTGGCCATCATTGGTGCCAACGGGTGCGGTAAGAGCACGCTCATCAACCTGTTGCTGCGATTCCACGATCCGCGTCAGGGACGGATTCTGCTCGGTGACATGGACATCCAAGATATCCGACGCAAGAACTTACGCCGTCGCATTGCGTTGGTGACACAGAAGGCAATTCTGTTCAACGAGACGGTTCATAACAACATCGCCTACGGTACTCGCAACGCCACTCGCGAACAGGTGATCGCCGCAGCCATCAAGGCACACGCGCACGAGTTCATTGAAACCAAGCTGACCAACGGCTACGAAACCTACGTGGGCGACGGCGGCAATCGTCTATCAGGCGGTCAACAACAGCGAATCGCCTTGGCACGTGCCATTTTGCGAGATCCCGACATTTTGATTTTGGACGAAGCAGCCAGTCAGATTGACCCGAAGAGCGAGCAGTTGATTACTGAGTCACTGAAAGAGTTCGCCAAGGGTCGCACCACCATCATGATTACGCACCGCATGTCGACGCTAGAAATGGCCGATCGGATTGTCTTGATGGACGCCGGACGCATTGTGGATGTCGGCACACACGATGTGCTAATGGCACGCTGCCCAATGTATCAAAGTCTGCGACAGACACCGCTGCGTATGACAGCTTAGCGAAACAAATCTAGCCAATTCATCTCCTGGGGCCAGGATGAACATTATGAGCACCGAATCATGGAATCGAGCCAACCCTGCGGCAACAGCTAGCCGCGCGGATCGGCCGCATGGTGCATTTGACGAACTGCGATTTCCGCCGCTTCCCAAGACACGTGATGACTATTTCAGTACTGTTGCGCGGGGCTACGATTGCATGCGTGACCGACGCGTTGTCATCGCCGGGCTGGCACGCGATATCGAAGGCGTCTTACCACTTACTATTGATCGCATCGAACGTCAGGGGAGCTACTTTCGTGACTATCGGATTGTCATTTACGAGAATGATTCGTCCGATGGTACCCGCTGGATGCTCAAGAGTTGGGCCGCCCAGAATTCGCGAGTGACAGTCATCAGTGAAGATCGAGACGACCCGGTGAATCAGCCGAGTCGCTGCTTGTCGCGTGCCAGCCGAATGGCCTACTATCGCGCGCAGTGCCAAGAGCTGATTGCCAACGAGTTCGCTCACTACGACAGCGTGATCTTGGTCGACACCGATCTGACTGGCGGGTGGAGCTATGACGGTATGGCTCACACGTTCGGCTGTCAGGATTGGGATTTCGTGGGCGCGAACGGCATCATCTATCGACGTCGCTGGCTGCTACCCAACGCGGTCGCGCAATATGATGCCTGGGCGTTTCGCGACGACCACGAGTTCACTCCGCTGACGACCAAGCAAGTCAACCGCATGCGGTTCAATCGCGGCCAATCGCTGCAACCTGTCTATTCTTGCTTTGGCGGGATTGGTGTCTACCAAATGCCGGCTTATCTTGCCGGTCGTTACGACGGCAGCGACGTCGAGCATGTCACGTTTCACCAAACGCTGCACCGTTTGGGTTACAATCGGACGTATCTCAATCCGAATCTGATTGCAGTCTACGGACGCAAGTATCGTAGTCTCGATCGCTATGCTGCCCGACTGCTGCAATTGACGGACTACGTACCGGCAGTGCCAACGGTTGAGTGGCAGTTTGGTTGCGAACCCGAACGTCGCGCGGCTTGAGCTACGCGACACGCGGAGGGCGTCATTCACACCAGCGATAAATCGCTGGCCTACCGTCAACGATCGCTACGCGATAAAGATTAGCAATCTCCGATTTGCGAATCGCTGCCTAGCAAAACAACTCACCCTGCGGCTGATCAACGATTGGTTACCGACGGCGCATGTTCTTGCGTCGTAATGCGGCTAGACAGATTTCTTGGTGATTGCTCGCCAGATGTCGGCATCGCACCGACTCGAAGCCCCACGACTGCACGCGTCGAATGTACTCGCTGATCGAGTCGACCATGCGCCAATCCGACAGCTTCAAAGTCAAAATCATTCCCTCAACGTCAGTCGCGTTGTGCGCGACAATCGACTCGACGGTATCCAGCGTGTGCTTGGGTGCCACGTTGGCGTCAGCGACCAGCCAGCGGTATCCGCGATAGACTCGGCGCTGTACGTCGGAGCCTCGTTTGCGCAAGTGCGTGAAATTCGGGTGGTTAAGCACGTCGGGATTCATTTCCGCTGGATCCACGCCCAACACCTTCGCCCCGCACTCCAGTAACGCCTGGCTCGCGCCCCCGGGAGCGCTGCCCAAATCAATTACCCGGTCACCGGCGTCAAGTGGCAGCTCGCTCCACATCAAGCCCTCTTTCAGCTTGAGATAGGCGCGAGAAATCATGCGTTCCGGCAGCTCGATGCTCGGCACACCGCCACTCCAGCGCTGCCCGAAGGCCAATGCTGTATGCCACCCGACCCACAATTGATTTGACTCCATCACAACCACATCGCCGACCGTCGCGCCTCGGTTGGCCTGTGAATTCAATTGGACGTCGTTCGCCAACACACCGCGTTCGACTAGCTGCAATCGAATCTGCTCGCCGATCTCGGTAGACTCCGGCGTCCAGATCTTGGGGAAAGCAGACGTGGGTGCCCGCGATTGCCGGCGCCACACATGCAGTGCCGAAAGTTGCAGCGCTGCGAGCTGCTCGGCGGCCAGTGACGCCAGTTCGGCGGGATCATCATGGCGCACCGTGCCGATCGACCAGCCAAAGGTGCGCGCCAATACGCTGCGGAATTGGACCTTGTCGGGTATCGTCGCTTCGTCAACCCACTTGAACGTCAGAAAGCCAGGACGGGAGAAGGCAAAGCGCCACGCAGGTGCCTCTCTGGCAAGGTCGCTTTTCAGCGCGATTTCGGCACCAGGTTGACAACAGATAAACGCGAATTTCGGGTCGAGCGACATGGAAAGCTGGGGCTAGGATGGGCGGTCGGGCGGCAACATTCCGCGGGCCGATCCACGCCAGAACTGTCCGGTTCCAGTTTACCGAGCCCACCCGCTGTCTCGCAATCGCCGTTTGGTCACAAGCGTTATACGTCGACCGCCAGTTTACTTGACACCTCCTGCCGATGAACTGGCCGGAGGCGGCAGGCGGAACACCCGCCGCTGTTGATATAGCTCGCGCTGCAGTTGCAGCTGTTTGAGCAAAGCGGAGTTGCGATGTGTCTGCGCAATCGCGATCGCCCCATCGAGCAAAGCGAGTGCGTCCGTGAAGTTGCCCTGGTCTGCCATCAGCGCTGCCTGTAAATCGGCAATTGCCCCAGTTGCGACAGGACCGCCAAGCTCGACAGCACGGCGAATCAACTGCTCTGCCTGCGAAACGTCTCGCAATTCAGCCGTGGGCGCGGCCAGCAGAATCCAAGCAAGCGACACCAGCGCGTCACGCTCATTCGGTGACA
>JAGQPK010000197.1 GCA_020426755.1 Planctomycetales bacterium | reverse complement strand
CTGTCTCAACAGCGGTTTGCGACGAATGCTCGTCTTGACCCAATACAAGGCGATGAGTCTCGATCGTCACATCAATTTGGGGTGGCGGCATTTCTATTGTCGCGAGCTTGGCGAATTTATCGACGTCGTGCCGCCTCAGCAACGCATTGACGAACAGTGGTATCAAGGTACTGCTGACGCCGTTTATCAGAACATCTACTCCATCGAAAAAGAACGGCCTGAATACATCGTGATTCTGGCCGGCGATCACATCTACAAGATGAACTATCGCACGATGGTTGATTTCCACAAGGAAAACAACGCCGACTTGACCATTGCGGCGTTGCGTGTGACGACAGACGAAGCACGTCAATTCGGCGTCATGCAGGTCGAAACGGATAACCGGATCGTTGGATTCGAAGAGAAATCGCCCGAACCGAAGACGATCCCGGGCGACGACGGCTATTGTTTGGCGTCGATGGGCGTTTACGTGTTCACCGCGCGCTTTCTATTCGAGCAACTCTGTCAGGACGCGACGCGTGCTCGCAGCTCACACGACTTCGGCAAGGACGTGATTCCGTCGATCATTGACGACTATCGCGTATTTGCCTTTCCCTTCCGCGACGAAAACCGCAAGGGTGACGCTTACTGGCGAGACGTAGGTACGCTGGATGCCTACTTCGAAGCCAACATGGATCTGATCACCGTCGATCCGCAGTTGAATATGTACGATCAGCGTTGGCCAATCCGTACCTATCAACCGAATTTCCCACCGCCCAAGTTTGTTTTTAGTGGTCGCGATGCCGACTTTGATCGCTGCGGTCGAGCGATGGACAGTATTGTCTGTCAAGGCTCAATCGTGTCCGGTGGCCAAGTCGAACGGAGTATTCTCAGCCCGAACGTACGCATCAATAGCTACGCTCACGTTGAGGACTCGATTATCTACGAAGGCGTCGATGTCGGCCGACACTGCCAGATTCGTCGTGCGATCATCGACAAGGGAATTCATATCCCGGCTGGAGCTCGCATCGGTTACGATCACGATGAGGATCGCGCCAACGGCTTCGCAGTAAGTGATTCGGGCATCGTGGTGATCGCTGCGACTGACGGTGTTGAACAGCTCGAGCACACTTCGCAGTTTGCTTAGTCCGAGATAGGCGGCTCAATTGTAAATGTCGAGTCTCGAATGCTGGTAGTCAGCGTCAGTAGGAAATCACGCACCCGTCGTTTGGTCTGCATCGCGTCGCGATTGTTGACGGTAGTCCGGCGATTCATCGCCGGTGAGCGTCTTCAACATTCGATATTTAAGATTCGAATGCTGAGTGTCGAAGTGGATCCACTTCGACATTCAGCTAGATAGTCATTCTCATGCGGTTCTTCACCGCAACCGTTGGTTCACCGCGATGGGCGCGGAGGAGTTTGTCTGGACTTCCGCTTGCGCGGGCTTCAGCGGTGACGATATGAGCGTCCGTAGCTAACGGAATTGACTGCGTGTGCTTCGTGGTAAGCATGGCGTGCATGGCGTGCTGGCAATGTTTACTTCGAACGTCAGCGTTGCTTCTCGATCGCCCAGGCGGTCACGCATGCCGGTACTACGATCGCCTGTCATCGAGTAAAATCGAGCACTTCGGTCAGTTTCTCCGGAGTAGCTTGCATGTCTAAATTCGCTGTCATTATTGCCGCGGCTGGTCAGAGTCAGCGGTTCCAGGATCGCCATTACAAGAAGCCGTTCGCACCGCTGGCCGGCAAAGCAGTGTGGCTTCATTCGGCGGAACGGTTTCTCAATCGGAATGACGTCAAGCAGGTCATACTGGTGATCTCGGCAGAGGACCGCGAGGAATTCTTCAGTAAGTTTGGCGCGAACATCGCGATCCTGGGTGTCGACGTCGTGGATGGCGGAGCCGAACGAGCCGATTCGGTGCAGCGAGCGTTAGAGAAGGTGCGTGACGACATTGACTTTGTTGCTGTCCACGATGCGGCGCGGCCGTGTCTCGTCGACGCTTGGATCGACGAGGTCTTTGCGGCCGCCATCAAATCGGGTGCCGCAATCTTAGCCAATCCAGTTGTCGGTACGCTGAAACGCTCCACCGACGGTAAGACGACCAAGGAAACTGTGTCGCGTAGTGGATTGTGGGAAGCACAGACGCCGCAGGTATTTCAACGCGAGTTATTGTCGCGAGCCTACGCGCAACGTGGAAATCTGAATCCGACCGACGAAGCTCAGGCGGTCGAAGCCACCGGCCACTCCGTGACGCTCGTCAACGCGTCACGCATGAACATGAAGATCACCACTCGCGACGATCTGCGATTGGCCGAACAAGTACTGAAAGCGTTGCCCAAACCGAACTTGACGAATCCCGCTCATCCGTTCGCGGACGGCGATATGTGGCGGTGACACAATTGAATATTGAATATTGAATATCGAATGTTGAATATTGAATATCGAAGCGCGCATTGCACTTCAACATTCACTATTCGCAATTCAACATTCAATATTCTCTTCTAGTATTTCATCATGATATCGTCGACGTGCATGCCGGCGATTGATTTGAATCCGCCGTCGGCGATCGCTTCACCGAGCTTAGTCGCGGTGCGGAAGTAGCTATCGCTGGGACGTCGGCCGCTGAGTTGGCGGCGGATATCTTGGCACAGCACATCAGCGGCTGCCTGGAGCACTTCGTCGTTTTGACGAGCTGCATACAGGCTGGTGCAGAGTGCGACTGTCATCAACTGAATGCGTGTCGATAGCTCTGACATGCGGCATTGGCGATCAGCCAGCTTCAGTTGATGCTTTTGCATCGTGCTGCTAATTTCCATCGGGCTCCGCTGTAGTGATTCCGCGGCCCATTCAGCATGTTCCTTGAGCTTGCCCGGCATCGATGGCAACTGGGCCTTGGGCTTGCTGCTGAACTTTTCACGCAGGAACCACTTGCCGTACGGAACAAGTGCCTTGCGGAGTGCCCAGGCGTGAGCAGGATTCATTGGGTTGGGCTTCTTGATCCCGGCGGCCTGAAGAGTCTTGCCGATGGGCTCGAAGTACGTCACACCATGGTGCTTCACGAGCGACTTGAAGAAGGCCATGCCAAGCATCTCGCCTTCACCTTCATAGATGCACGGTGCCAGGTATTCATGGACGTTATCGCCGAACATGTGTCCGTGCAGGAACGAGCGTCCGCCGTGCGTTTTCATGTACAGTTCGATCGCAGCTTCTTTTTGGGCCTCGCTGCCAAAGATCTTGGCGATGATGCATTCCATCTCACCGCGGAAGCCTTCGTCGATCAGTTGCGAGCACCATTCGACCAAGGCATCGCAACCAACAATCATGGCGGCCATGCGTGCCAGTCGGCGCTGCACTAACTCGCGTGATGCAATCGCTTCGCCGTAAGTCACACGGAACTTGGCCCACGGGATCATGCTGGCCATCATCAGCCGCATCGTGCCGGCTGCGTTAGCACAGAGCGAAACACGTCCGAGATTGAGTCCATGGTAGGCGATAGTCAGGCCGTTACCGCGAATGGGTTCCAGCAGATTGGCCGCGGGGACGCGGAAGTCTTTGAAGACGATGCCTTGATTGTAGGTGTGCTTGAGTGCATACAGACCGTACTTCCGTAATTGGAAGTTGTCATTCTCTTGGTCGGGCAGATCGCAGATGATGACGGCGGGTGAGTCGTCGATCAAACAGACCAAGCCAATCGTCCGCCCGGGCACAACGTTGGTGATGAACAACTTCTCGCCATTAATGACATAGTCGTCGCCATCAAGTCGAGCGGTCGTGCGGAGGGCGGTGAGATCCGAGCCCGCGCCGGGTTCAGTCAGCGCAAAGGCCGACAGGCGTTCGCCGCTCGCCAGTCGCGGCAAGAATCGCTTCTTCTGTTCCTCATTACCAAATGAGCTGACCGGATCGACGGCACCAATGCAGCCATGCACCGACGCCAAACCGGCGACGGTTGGATCGGCCATTGCCATACGCGTCAGGAAAGGTGCGAAGTTGCGGAAGGGTGCGCCGCTGCCGCCATATTCCTTGCTGACCAGCAGGCCCCAATAGCCGGCTTCTGCCAATTCTTCCAGAACGGTTGGTGTAATCTTGTTGTGCTCGTCCAACAGTGTGTTGGCCGCACGATGCTTCTGCACGACATTGACCGACTTGTCCATCACGCCGCGGACGTCGGCCGGTGCTTCGCTAGGTACGCTGCGAAAGAGTTCTACGGGGAGGCCGCGATCCCAGACGGCTCGATGGGCCGGGCTGTTGACCGTCTGGTACTCTGGCTTAAAGAGCTGCTCGACGTTGTCGTCGGCCTTGTCGATAGCACCAGTGCGACGTGCCTCTTCAGCGCTCTTGCCGCCGAGCTTCAGCGCGGTCTCCGCGAAGGACTCGCCAGAATTGTCTTGTGAAGCCGGGCCGTTGGGTCGTGTGTCGGTTGTCATCATCAGTTCCTTTCCGAGCCGATGGCGTGTGCGGCGGCAGAACGTATCTCTATTACATCATAACCCTTGTGACTCAACTGAAAAGCAAACTGTATGCCTGGTATGGCCGCAGTGAACGAATCAGATCGTCGGTGAGTCGGGTTGAGCGGTTGGTCAGGCGTCGAATCGCTCGAAGATGGTCGCGATGCCCTGCCCTGCTCCGATGCACATCGTTGCCAAACCGTAGCGAGCGTTGCGATCGATCATCGTATGGATGAGTGTTGTCGCAATTCGTGCGCCGCTGGCACCGAGCGGATGACCAATCGCAATCGCACCGCCGCGCACGTTGACCTTTTCCGGATCCAGCTTCAACATGCGTATGCAGGCCAAGGCTTGAGCGGCAAAGGCTTCATTCAATTCGATCAAGTCGATTTGGTCGAGCGACAGGTTCGCTCGTTTCAATGCCTTCTTGACTGCCGGTACCGGGCCCGTACCCATCACGGACGGTTCGACGCCGGCGACCGCCGTGGCAACAACGCGGACCTGCGGCTTGAGTCCTAAGCGTGTCGCGCTGTCGGCCGACATGATCAGCATCGCCGCGGCACCGTCGTTCAGTGGTGAACTGTTGCCTGCAGTGACCGTGCCCATCTTGGGCATAAAGGCAGGATTAAGTGAAGCGAGTGCTTCGAGACTGGTGTCGGATCGCACGCATTGATCACGTTCAACTAGAAATCTTTGACCCTCTTCATCGCGTCCAAACACGGGGACAATCTCGTCGCGAAACTCGCCTGCATCATGAGCGGCGGCGGCGAGTTGGTGGCTCCGTAACGCAAAACGATCTTGTTCGTCCCGTGAGATATCTTGTGTCTGTGCCAAGAACTCGGCAGTCACACCCATCATCAACGCGCCCTTGCTGGTGTGACGAAACAGCTTCGGGTTGAGATCGATGCCGTGGTCCATCGGCAGGTGCTGCATGTGTTCGAGACCACCCACGATCTGCACATCCTCGAAGCCCGCCATGATCGCGTGCGTCGCCTGATTGACGGCCTGCAAACTGCTGCCGCAGAGCCGATTAATGGTAGCACCGCCCGAGGTCACGGCGACACCGGACATCAGCGCCACGTTGCGCGCCACGTTCAGACCTTGTTCCATCGTCTGCTGTGTGTTGCCCATCAACACATCTTCGATTGCGGCAGGATCAACGCCCGTGCGCTTGAGCAGTGCGTCGACACAGGCCACCGCCAAGTCATCGCTGCGAATGTCGCGAAAATATCCGCGCTCGCGATGGGCACGACCGACTGGAGTTCGAACGCAATCGATGACGACGGCGTGGTTCATCGTGAATATCTCCTCAAGAGCGATTGAGTCCGGCAACAATGCCGTGACAGCTCGTTATGTTTCAAGTTCGGTTACGACGATGGCAAGCGGCGCGCGGGCCGCTCGGCGAAAGCTTCGCTAAGCGGGATTCAATTCGTAGAACTTCTTGCCTTCGGCGGCCATCCGCTTGAGCAACTCCGTGGGGGCCATGCGTGGGCCCAGTGATTCGAACGGTTTGAGTAGTTCCAAGATCTTTGCCGCTCCGAGCGTATCGGCCCAGAACAGCAGCCCGCCTCGGAACGGCGGGAAACCCACGCCAAAGATCAAGCCGAGATCGACGTCTCGCACGTTACGTACAATGCCTTCTTCAAGAATTCGCGTCGCTTCCAACAGCATTGGTAAGAAGAGTCGCATTTCGACTTCGGCCGGATCAAACTTGCGCGGCTCGCCGCGCTTATACGGATCGATGTACTGCGCGACTTGCGGATCGGGTTGCGCTTTGCCTTGCTTGTTCTGATAGGAAAAGAAGCCAACGCCAGATTTCTGTCCCAGACGCCCAGCCTTGACCAATGCAGGCAGGATAGGCGACGCCGCGATGCGATCGGGATATGCTTCCCACATAATGCGGCCAGCGTAAAACGCGGTGTCGAGTCCGACCATATCGTAAAGCGTGATTGGGCCCATCGGCATGCCGAACTTCTTGGCGACGGTTTCCAGCAACTTGATTTCCGCACCTTCGGCCAAGAGTTCCAATGCTTCATTCATGTACGGCAGCAACAAGCGATTGACCAGAAAGCCCGGACCGTCGTTGACGACAATCGGCGATTTGCCCAAGTGCTTTGCATATGCCACTGCTGTCGCGACCGTTTCATCACTGGTCTTCTCGCCACGAATCACTTCCACCAGCTTCATCTTTCTAACTGGGTTGAAGAAGTGGATGCCGCAGAATCGCTCGGGATGCTCGAGTTTTTCGGCGAGCTTCGTGATGGGGATCGTGGAGGTGTTTGACGCTAGGATAGCCGTCGGTTTGAGTTTCGGTTCCAGCCGAGCGTAGATCTGCCGCTTGACATCTGCATTCTCTACAACGGCTTCAACGATCAAGTCGGCGGTGGCCAATTCGGCATCGGATTCAGTGGCGTTCAGCAGCGGCGCTAATTGCACTGCGCGCTTGACGTCTGCTTTGCCAAGCTGACGATTGAATGACACTTCTTCCAGGATGCTGGTGACACCCTTCGCCAGAGCAGCTCGGTTTGCGTCGGTCAGAGTAACCAACACATTGCGTTTGACATTCGCGGCCGCGATGCCTTGGCCCATAATACCGGCGCCGATTACGGCGGCCGTTTCCACTTTCAAGGGTTCGACGTCAGAATCGACGCCGCGATCCTTCTTGTTGCGATCGGTCAAGAAGAACACGTTCAGCAACGCCGCGTTGATCGGACTGCCAAACAGTTGGCTCATGCCCTCCGCTTCCATTTGGCAAGCGGTATCGATGTCGGTGCTGACAGCGCCCATCATCACTTCGAGTGCTGCCATCGGGGCTGGGTACTGTCCTTTGGTCTGTTGTTGAATGACCGCTGACGCCGTGATGCCCAGGAATCCCTGTTCGGTCTCGCTGATGTCCACCGGGCCGCTCCACTGCTCACGATCGGCCAAGTAGAGCCCGGTCTGCTGTTCGCTGCGCACCATCCGAATTGCGGCGGCTTGCAGGTCGTCGAGTTGTACGACGTCGCTTGCCAAGCCCATCTGGAAAGCTTTGGCCGCATCGATCGAATCGCCGCTCGTAATCATCTCGACTGCGTTCGCCAAGCCGACGATCCGCGGTGCGCGAGCCGTACCGCCCCAGCCTGGGAAGAGCCCTAACTTGACTTCGGGAAAACCAATCTCGGTTTTCGGACTGCTCGTCATGATGCGCCGGTCACACCAACAAGCAAGTTCCGCACCGCCGCCGACGCACACACCGTCAATCGCCGCAATCGTCACGAACGGTGTTTTGGAGAGGCGTTGAAAGAGCGTTTGGCCGCGGCGACACAACGCGACGACTTCGCTGGCGGGCGCTCCCATCGACGCCACGAACTCACGCAAATCCGCACCGGCAATGAAGATGCCGGGTTTGGCCGAGATCAGTATCAAGCCGGCCAGGTCCTCGCGGCCAGCCACTTCGTCAAGCACTCGCTCCAACTCGTCTAACACAGGGCGCGAAAGAATGTTCGCTCCCTTGCCCGGCATATCAAGTGTCAACAATGCGATATCGGCTTCGGGATAAGAAAGTCGGATCGTGGATTCTGTTGCCATTGCGGGCCTGCCTGCCATCGGTTCACGGTTCGGACCAGCAGACCAAGCGCCTCAGTGTCGCCTCGCCTCGTTGCTGGATGCATCAAAAAACCGGACTGCTGTCTGATAGCACCGGTTCCTGTATGTCTGATATCTGGTAAGAAGAGCAATCTAGTTGAATCGTAAGGACTAATTCCCAGAAGACAATTCCGCATCGCGCCGTTGCAGACTGCCTAAGTTGCGCCTGCGTTTTTCTTTGACAGGAGTCGCCATGAACATTGCTAGCATTCAACGTCGCGCGTTGTTGATAGC
>JAGQPK010000196.1 GCA_020426755.1 Planctomycetales bacterium | reverse complement strand
GTATGAGATATTCACACACGTGATGCGTCGGATAGGAGCTGGGCGAGCGTCGCCATTGTCGGTAGATCACCTGTTCGCGCTAACTACCATCACTCAAGACCTGCCTAAGAAGATTGAGGAGCCGCGTATGTCTAAATTCGATCCCCGGGAGACAACGTCCACTTCAGTTGATCGACGTCAGTGGCTCTCGAAGCTGGGCATCGGAGCGGCCGGCGCTTGGGCGGCCCAATCTTTACAATCGAACGCTGTCGGCCAGGAGTCAGCAGAGACTGCACAGCCCGTGGCCACATCGCCGCGCGAGAAGATCACGATTCGCAAAGTGCGAGCCATCACGACGGCACCGCAGCGAATCCGTCTCGTTGTGGTCAAAGTCGAAACGAGCGAACCTGGATTGTACGGATTGGGTTGCGCCACGTTTAACCAAAGACCACTTGCGGTCGTCGAAGCTGTGGACAAATATCTCGATCCATTCTGCCAAGGACGCGATGTCGACAACATCGAGGATATGTGGCAAAACGCCTACACGAGTTCCTATTGGCGGAACGGCCCGGTGCTTAACAATGCGCTAAGCGGACTCGATATGGCACTGTGGGACATCAAAGGCAAGCGTGCCAACATGCCGGTCTACCAGTTGCTCGGGGGTAAGGCTCGCTTCGCCGTCGATTGTTATGCACATGCTTCGGGGCGCGATGTCAAAGAGCTGGAAGACAGCGTGCGGAAGTACATGGAACGCGGTTTCCGGCACGTGCGCATCCAAGTTGGCGGTTATGGTTCCCAGCATCTCTCGTCGTCGGCCGATTTTCGCGCAGCTGGCTTCGGCACGGAAGACGATTCGCACATGGATTCGCTGCCCTATTTGAAGGCCATCCCCAAGGCATTCGAACACATGCGGACGAATGTGTCCGAGGAGCTCGAATTGTTACACGACGTTCACGAGCGCGTGCGACCAATCGAAGTCGTGGCGCTGCTGAAGGAGTTGGAGCAGTATCGTCCGTTCTTTATTGAGGACCCACTGGCTCCGGAGCAGAACGGATACTTCCCCATGTTGCGTCAGCAGACGAGTTGTCCGATCGCAATGGGCGAACTGTTCAACAATCCACACGAATGGGTCAATCTGATTACGAACCGCTGGATCGACTTTATTCGGGTTCATCTTTCACAAATCGGCGGGCTCACGCCCGCGCGAAAGTTGGCCATGCTCGGCGAATACTTTGCAGTACGCACTGCCTGGCACGGTCCGGGCGACGTGTCGCCTGTCGGGCACGCTTGCAACGCTCATCTGGATCTGGCTGTGCACAATTTCGGCATTCAAGAAGGGCCCAACTTTAACGATGCCATCCGCGAAGTGTTTCCCGGCTGCCCGGAGATCAAGAACGGCTACTTGCATGTCAATGAAGCACCCGGCTTTGGAGTTGATCTCAACGAAGAACTCGCGCAAAAATACCCGCTGCCCGATAATCCCGGCTACTGGTTACCAATTCGACGTCGCGATGGAACAGCAGTGCGGCCTTAACAAACGCTGGCATGCATGCCGTTTCAATTCACCACGAAGTCACGAAGTCACGAAGTCACGAAGTGCAAACTGTCCGAGATTCTTCTTGTGCTTCGTGACTTCGTGGTGAGTACCGTGGTAGACACAATTCTCCGAGTGGATCACAGTTGCAAACGACATTGCCGCGACAGAATCTTGTTCTTGTTGGAATTGGTCACACCAACGCGCACATTGTTCGTATGTGGTGCCAGCGGCCCATCACTGACACTCGCCTGACGTGCATCAGCAATTTCGGCGTTGCGACATACTCTGGAATGTTGCCCGGGGTTTTGGCGGGGCAATACGAGTCGCAGACGATGCAGATTGATCTCGTGCGACTCTGCGCTCAGGTCGACGCACAGCTTATTGTCAACCAAGTCACGCGACTTGATCTTGCGACAGGGCGAATCGAGTTTGCCGATCGTCCGTCCATTCCGTTTGACGCATTATCGATCGGTGTTGGTTCCGTGCCAGCTCGCCCGTTGGCTGTACGGGCGGACGCGGTAATCCCCATTAAGCCGATGCAGACCTTTTTGGCACGGATTGCGAGTGCAATTGAGACGTGGCGTGCAGCAGATGAAAAGCGGTTGCTACGCTGCGTGGTGGTTGGTGCCGGTATTGGAGGGATCGAGATTGCTTGTTGTTTGCCGGCATATCTCGGTTGGCAACACGGTCTAGATCACCGTGACTTTTCGCTTCGCGTCATAACCTCCGATGACCAGATTGGTCGCGGAGTCGCCGTGCGAACTCAGCATCTCGTGCGACAAGCTTTTGCGCGACATGGCATTGAAGTGACGCTTGGTCGTCGCGTTGTGGGCGCCGAACCGGGTTCAATTACGTTGAGCGACGGTCAGCAGCTTGAGGCCGACGTAGTGATCTGGGCAGCCGGTGCGCGCGGCGCGGACTGGTTGAGTGAACTTGGACTGCCGTTGGATGATCGCGGGTTCATTCGGACGCGGCCTACGCTGCAATCGGTGGCGGATGATCGGATCTTTGCTGTCGGTGACGCCGGTTCGATTGAAGGTTACAACTTACCCAAAGCCGGTGTCTATGCGGTGCGTCAGGGGCCCGTTCTGTGGCACAACCTTCAGGCGACATTGACTGCGGGGCAACTGCAACCCTATCAACCGCAGCGTGGATTTCTCAAGCTCATCAACACGGGGGACGGCAGTGCCATCGCGGAATATAAAGGTTTCGCTGCCGCCGGACGTTGGGCCTGGAAGCTGAAGGATCGCATTGATTTGCCATTCATTCGCATGTATCAGGTGGATGGAACGGCAAGTGGGATGCTCGACGCGAACAACAGCGCGCCTCGCAGTGCCGAAGACGAAGCACGACTGATTCGTTGCACGGGGTGCGGCAGCAAGATTGGCGGCAGCGTCTTGTCGCGAGCACTTGCTCGCCTGGAGATCCCCGTGAATCCGCAGGTCATATTGGGGCTCGATGCCGCCGATGACGCCGCGATTGTGCGCTCAGACGCATCCGGAATGTTAACTGCAACGGTCGACTTCTTTTCGGCTCCGTTAACAGATCCCTATCACGTGGGTCGAATCGCTGCGCTGAATGCGGCCAGTGATCTATTCGCCATGGGAGCTACGCCCGTGGCCGCGCTGGCTCTCGTCACCCTGCCACTAGGTTCTGAATCGGCGCAAGAGGAAACACTCTACCAGTTGCTGAGCGGCTGCCTATATGAATTGCGGATGATGGGGGCCACGTTGGTCGGTGGACATACGACGGAAGGGGCGACGCTCAGCATGGGCTTAAGCATGCTGGCGAATCAGACCGCGCAGCCACCGCGCACGAAATGTGGCCTACGGCCCGGCGATGAGCTTTATTTGACCAAACCATTGGGATCAGGCGTGCTGCTCGCCGCTCACATGCGTGCCGCTTGTCACGCCAATTGGATGTCAGCCTTGCTGGACGTCATGCTACAAAGCAATCAGGCCGCCGCCGCGCAGTGCGAGGCGTGGGGAGTGCGTTCGCTTACCGATGTAACGGGATTCGGCTTGGCGGGACATCTGTGGGAAATGTTGCGTGCCAGTGATTGTGCGGCAGACATACAGTTGTCACAACTCCCGTTGCTGCCCGGAGTGCTAGAACTGATACAACAGGGAGTTGCCAGCACCTTGTCACCTGCCAATCGCCATGTCGAAAGTGACATTAATGTGTCGCACCTTGATCGGGCGCGACCAGAGTACGACGTGCTGTTTGATCCACAGACCTCGGGCGGCCTATTGGTGCCAATGCCCGCAGCGCTGATCGCTTCCAATCCGAAAATTCGTGAGCAACTTTCGGTGTGCGGATGGCCGAAGATTGGTACGGTCGTGCCACACGATATGGGGCACCAACCGCGGCTACAAGTTCGTCCGTAAGGTTCCGCTAATCAGTAAAGGTCCCCTCGTTTCACTAGCGTCTCGTTGGTCTCTGGTAAGCGGCGAGTTCTGCGCCGCTCGGGCGAAACGCCCCAACAGCGTGAGCCTGTTTTTGCCTGGATTCCATTGATCAGTTCGCGAGCAACGCGACGACGATTACCCTGAGAGGCCAATGCGCCCGCGTTAACCCGGCGAGTTATCGCGAGCGCAACACGAAAGGTCTTGGCTTTCGACGCACGCGCACAGCGCGAATTGGGGTATCACTATGCGGCAGGCGTTCTGGACGAAGTGGGCGAAGCACTGTGCAATGTGGGGATTGCTAGCGGCAACGACACAGTCGACTGGCTTCACGATGGCACAGCAGATCGGTGACGACGCAATCATCAGTCGATTGAATGCGCTTGAGGCCCAGGTCAACCAACTGTCGATGGCACCGTCCGTCGTCTTTGGTTGTGATCAGGAGCCATGCGTCCAAGCGTGTGACGACTACTTTTGCCCGGGTTGGGAAGCGGCCGCCGAACTGGTCTACTTCAAACCACGACAACGGGCACTCGACTACGCCGTGACGGAGGACGGTAGTACGGCGATTTTCGGAAATGCCGCAGTGCATAGCTTGGACTTTGACCGCAATGCGGGAGCGCGCGGATCCGTCGGCTATCGCACGAAGACCGGTTGGGCCGTACGAGCAACCTACACCTCCTTTGAAACTGACGGACGAGCGGGCGTGGATCGGCCGACCGGAATTGGGCAATTGTTCCCGACGCGTAGTACGCCCGACGGATTTGTGGAGGCTGACTCGGCCCGCGCCGCGTCGCAATTTGAATACCATACCTTCGACCTGACGGCGGATCGTCCGGTCTATCAGAACTGCTTCACCGTGCTCTCGGTGTTCGGCGGCACCCGCTGGGTCGACGTCGATCAACTTTCGCGATTAGATTACAACGGCCGCGATTTTACCAATGGTCGCGTGATTGATCACACCGAAATGAATGGCTTCGGTTTACGCATGGGAACCGAAGGGCGTTGGAAGATGGCGCACGGCATCTCGGTCTTCGGTAGTCTGGCCGGTGGATTGACGTATGGCCGATTCCACACAACAGCCTTCGAGGATAATCTCGATAGTACGATCGTGATCACTGACATTAGTCAGTCATACGATCAGGCGATCGCCAATCTGGAAACTCGGCTGGGAATGTCAGCGACATGGCGCAATGTGGTGGTTAGCGCTGGCTACGAACTGAACGATTGGTTTGGCTTGGCCGAACGCAGTGTCTTCACCGGCACTACTGAACGCGGCGGACTGGCGACGATCTCGGACGACATTCTATTGGAAGGATTCTTCCTGCAGGTCGCGATGGGCTGGTAAGCGATTGTCGCCGCGTGTGTTTGATTAAAAAAAACGCGTCACCGGATATCAATCCAGTGGCGCGTTTTTGCGTTTAGGTTGAGACGGACAGTATGGCCGTCTGCCGCGTACTACTTGCGGCGACGCAGCAAGGGCAGCACGCCCAGCAGCATCAGCGTGGCCGACGTGGGCTCGGGGACGGCTGATACGGCGGCGCGAGGACCGCCTTCGTAGCCACCGTCGCTCAAGGCAGCAACCAAATCGCTGGTGCCAAACTTGCCGTCGCCGTCGAAGTCACCACTGCTCCAAACAGCCGGCGTATCGATTTCGTAGGTACCGGCAGAGAACAAGACGACCAAGTCGGTCGTGTTGAACAGACCATCCAGGTTGGCGTCGCCGATCCAAGTCTTCTTCTCGTCGTGCACCCACTTGGTGATGTCGTTGGCATCAACCAACGAATCGCCGGTCAGATCATACTTGGCTTCGTTGTTGCCGGCTGCTGCTGCTGCGGTCAACGCGTCGATGTCGGCGACTTCCAGAGCACCGTTGCCATCGAAATCGCCGGTGATACCGCCGGCAACATAAGGTCCAGCGAACAGCATGTCAGCAAACTCGGTCGTCATCCGCCAGTCACTTAGGCCGAGAAAGGCGAGCGTGCTGGACCGCGACGTGTCGATGTCCAGGTCTTCGTAGTTGTCGTCATCCGACAAGGCAATTTGTGCTTTGACCGTCGTGTGATCTGCGACCAACTGGCCGGCGGCTTCCGTAACGCTATCGTCGCCAAAGGCACCACGGAGGAACATCGACTCAAATGAAATCGCGTACTCGACGAAATAGTTCGCGTTCACGCCCGTTTCAGCTGCCTGAGCGGCTGCGGCGATGAAGTTGACGTCGTCGTCTGCATAGATGTCGTCTGCGTTGTCCGACATCTTGCCCGAATTGCCTTCGAACGTCGTGTAGCGGCTGACACCGAATTTGCCAAACGGTTCCGGGTTGTCCCACCATTGGAACGACTCCGGCACGTCATTGCCGTGCTGATCGTCGCCGTCGAAGAAGAGTTCAACTTGGTCGCGTTCCCAGAGGTTTTTGGGGTCTTCGTCCATGGCGATGTCGTCGTTGATCTCGACGAGCATATACAGCATGAAGGGTTCAACCCACATGGCGCGAAATTGATAGCTGAGATCGTCAGCACCGCCGTAGGGATCTTCAGGAATCGGATTATCGAATCCGGACAAAGGTCGATCTCTGTCGACGTAAATCGGGACACCAGCCGCATCCCACTCACCAAGGTCAATTTGGCCATCGATTTTCGGAGCAGTCGTCGTTTGATAAGCTGAAAACGAACGATCTTGCGCCGAAGCGTGCTGGCTCAACAACACGGCCAGCGCCAACGCCGACCACATGATGTGCTTGCTCATTGTTGCTCCCAAGAAATTCACTGACTATGCATGACATGCGGGCGAGTGCCCACTCTCGACAAGAGGCCGGATAATAGCAGAATCGCAGAAGCGGAAGCAAGTTTTTTTCTAGCGACCGAATGACATTCTGTGTTGTGAACTGCTACAACTCACGTGGGAATTGATAGGTTTATGACGAGGAACATGTGATGCGTGAAGTGTTGCTGGTTGGTCTACTGATGATGACTGGAAGCTGTTGGCAAAGCGTCGAACTACTTGCCGCGGAAAACTTGGTAGGGAAACAAACGATGGAGTCGTACGAAATCTGGTGTGATGGCGAGTTGATCGGGCAAGGAACCGCAGAGGTGCTGGGCGACTCAACTGCTGACGCGATCTGGATGCTGTTTAGGACGGTGAACTTGCGCGTGATTACTAGCCAAGCGAGTTCGTCGTCGGCTGACACGGACACCGCGCCCTTAGAAATTCACGGCGCGATTGAACTGCGCACGAGCACCGCTGGACGCGCGGCCTGTGATCAACTAGCGCTATTGCCGACGACCGACGGATGGCGTGTGCATCCGGCGGACGTATTGCGCTGCGCTCTCGTGCGTAACGATACCTCTGATCATGACGCTGCAAATCGCACGCTAGGCAAAACTGCGCCGTTGCCACGGCGTTCCATTGTGATTGCGCATCGGGGGGCCAGTGGGTACCTGCCCGAACACACGCAGGCGTCGGCCTGTTTGGCATACGGCTTGGGAGCAGACTATGTCGAGCAAGATGTGGTGCTTACCAAAGAAAGCGTACCGATCGTGTTGCACGACATTCATTTGGATACGGTCACCGATGTGGCAATTCAGTTTCCGAATCGAGCTCGGCCGGACGGTCGCTACTACGCGTTGGACTTCACGTGGGACGAGATCAAGACGCTGCAGGTTCATGAGCGTACTGCTCATAAACGCAATCTGGATGGAACGTGGAATCCTGTTTTTCCTGAACGGTTTCCAGTGGGCAAATCGAGTTTCCGTTTGTCCAGTTTGTCTGAGATGATTGAGTTGATTCAAGGTCTGAATCACAGCACGGGCAAACGCGTCGGCATCTATCCCGAACTAAAGCATCCGTCGTGGCATCGGAAGCAGGGATATGATTTGAGCAAGGTAACCCTGCAGATGCTGACCGAGTTTGGTTATCGCGATCATGGTGATGCGATCTACGTCCAGTGCTTTGAACCTGAGGAACTTAAGCGTATCCGAACGGAGCTGAAGTCTGAGCTCCCATTGATCCAATTGATTGACAGTGATCATGATGGCGATCAGTTATGGTCACCAGCTGGCCTAGCAGAGATTGGCCGCTATGCGGATGCCGTTGGCCCTAGCCTAGAGCGAATCTTCACCGTCGCAGCCGACGGGCAGGTGAACTACAACCCCCATGTTGCCACCGCCCACTCAGTTGGTTTAGTCGTTCATCCCTGGACGTTACGCACCGATAGCTTGCCAGACAACGTGACGTCGACCGATAAGCTAATGGAGATCATTCGCCACGCTGACCTGGACGGCTTCTTCAGCGACTTTCCTGATCGGACGCGGTTTTGATGCAGTCGGGATTTTGTAGTTCGCCGTGACGCACGCTGTAGTTTGCCGCGCTCTGTAGTTCGCCCGGTTCTTGGCA
>JAGQPK010000195.1 GCA_020426755.1 Planctomycetales bacterium | reverse complement strand
CCCGGCGACGGTTGGCAAATGCCAGCTCGAGTCGGGCGAGTGGAGCCGGTGGGAATCGAACCCACGACCTCGGGTTTAAAGACCTTGTAGTTCCATCTGCATTCGTTGCGTGTACTCGTCTGTACGGAAGTCTCTTTGTTGTAACGCTCGCCTGCTGATGCTGGCCGATTAGCGGATCAACGTCGAGCCTGACTTGCGTCAGTCAGGCAGGCAATAAAGGCCGACAAGTAGTCGCCGAGACATTTCATTGGTTTAAATGTAGTCCCGGCTGCATTCGGCCAACGTACGTGATTTCACTTGCCCCGGAGAGGCGGGCGACAATTTGCGCCCGCCTCTCGCGAACGGTCAGTTACAGTCGCACTCCTTCGATCTGTCGAACCCAGTGGTCAACGCTATAGTGTCCTGCCGCAACCTCTGCGATCAAATGAAACACATGATCGCTGAAGCCACCGATGTTCACGATGTCGTCACGTTCGTTCGCTTGAATCGTACCGTGAGGCTGAATGTCAATACAGATCATGCGTGCCTGCGGATTGCGAGTTTTAAACTTGGACCACTCGTTCATCGTTTTGGTTCGGTTACCACCGAATCGGCCATAGACTGGCGAGTCAATCCACGATTCGTTGTCGGATACGAAAACCACGAGGTCCCCCTTGGCGCGTCGACGATTCAACTCGCAGAGCGGCGCACTACAATTCGTTCCGCCTGGCGAAACATTCGCGATTCGATCTGCATTCGTGAGCACGGTGTCTCGCCCATTCAGCCGAATGTCGACAATGTCTTCCTTAAACGGAATTACTTCCGCTGCCGGATTCTTTCGTAGTAACGTCGCCGCGACCAACGCCGCCACATCCAAGCAGCGTACCGTTGTCGTTCCCCCACCGCGTCGTCCGGTAACGGGTGTGTGCATCGACCCCGACACATCCGGGCAAACATACACTTTGCCTGGAATGCGCGGAGCATTCTTGATCGCTAGCTCCATGGCATCCTGCAACGCTTCGCGCACCGCATACGGCAGGGCTGGGTCCGCATTGGCGTACGCAACCATCAATTGATAGGGGAAGACGCGAGCCTTCGCGATTAGTTGCGGGTTCCGCAGCCGATTGGCGATTTGCTTCACTAACGCTCGATCCTCAAATACACCGTGCCGTTGAAACGTGTTCAAGTTCATGCGAGTCATCTGCCACGACGCATTTCGCGCGATCTGCATCCAGTCTCGCTTCGCCAACCTAAGTGACGTCAGCATCTGGAACGGCACATCAGGGATTACGTTCGCACGAGATGTCGTCTGGACTTTGAACGCTTCATATTGCCGGACTAGCTCCGGCAATGCCTCACGATTGTACTGGCGACCAATCAGGTATCCATACAACGCCTCGCGCGAGGCACTCGCCGGTTTTGGATGAACCATACGTAATACATCCGCCAAGGACGGATCCGCACCGATCGATCCAGTAAACAACTGTTCGTCGGATCGTGCGCTGAGCCAACGCAAGACAAGTCGCTTTGGCAACGTACCCAAGCTCTTGCGTCCCACAACTCCCGAACGCATGATCTGCACGAAGTTGCGCAGCATCTTTGGCGAATCAATCACCCGATCAAAAATCTCCGCCAGCAATCCCGGCGAACGAACCGACAAGACGGCACACAAGAGCGCCGGCATATCTTTCATGTAGCCGGTCTGGCGAGCGTACAGCGCCACGCGAGCCAAGTACTCCGGTTCGACTTGCTGGGCATGCTGCAGCACCGCGTCGAGCTGCCCTTCGGCGGATACGTAGAACGTTGCACCGAGGCAGCCGGTCGCCGCCAACTGGGCCAACGCCTGCTTATCGCTGCGCTGGTAGGCGACGCCGCCCGCCTCGTTGGTGGCGTCGACGCACGGCGACAGGATGCCACGGAGCGAGCTGAACAGCGATTTGTTGGCCATGAGACGGATCCTCCTAGCGGAGTGAGTTTCGTGTTTGTCGACCGTCCCAAATGCACTGCCCGTGCCAATCGCGTCTCCTGCCGCCAAAGCCGAAACGTAACATACTACCCTGCAATATGTTACGACTTATCAAGCCGACTCATCCCGGGACAGATCTTCCACTGTCACTGCCGACGTTCTTATACTAGAGGATAAGTCTTGATCCATACCTATCCATCCGGACACCAGCGATGAAACGAATCGTCTTCGGACTACTGGGATCGCGGCTTGACTGGCCAAGCGAGAACGATCGTTGGCAGCGGTGGCGTCCGAGCGTGGCCATCTGCCAGCACGAGGACTTCCTGGTTGACCGTTTCGAGCTATTGTATGAGCCGAAGCTACACCGGATTGCTACCATCACGGCGCAGGATATTGCAACCGTTTCGCCAGAGACGATCATCCGGTTACATGAACTGGAGTTTTGTGACGCTTGGGATTTCGAAGAGGTCTACGGCAAGCTCCACAGCTTCTTTGGTGCCTACGAGTTCGCACCGGACGAGGAGCAGTATGTCGTCAACATCACAACTGGCAGCCACGTGCAGCAAATCTGCCTGTTTCTCTTGGCGGAATCGCGACACGTGCCAGCACAGCTCTTGCAGGCATCACCGCCGAAACGCGACAACGCCGGCATCGGCACGATTCGCATGATCGACCTTGATCTTTCGCGCTACGATCAGCTCGCGGCACGCTTTGCCTTGGAGCAACAGCAAGGTGTCTCGTTTCTCAAATCGGGCATCGACACCAAAAACTCTGCGTTCAATGAGCTAATGGAACGGATCGAGCGAGTGGCCATCAGCAGTCGCGCACCGCTGCTCATCACCGGTCCCACCGGAGCCGGCAAGAGCCAACTTGCCCGTCGCATTTACGACCTCAAGAAACAGCGACGTCAATTGGACGGCCGTTTCATCGAAGTCAACTGCGCGACATTGCGCGGCGACCAGTCGATGTCAACGCTATTCGGCCATGCCAAGGGCGCGTTTACGGGTGCCACGACCGCTCGCGAAGGTCTACTGCGCTCGGCCGATGGCGGCATGTTGTTCCTAGACGAAATCGGTGAACTCGGTTCGGACGAACAGGCGATGCTACTGCGAGCCATTGAGGAGAAGCGATTCTTTCCGGTCGGGGCCGACAGAGAACAGCGCAGCGACTTTCAATTGCTGGCTGGCACAAACCGTGATCTGCTGGCCGACGTCCAAGCCGGTCGCTTTCGTGAGGACTTGCTCGCACGCATCAATCTCTGGACATTCCGCTTGCCAGGGCTGGCGGCACGTCGCGAGGACATTGAGCCGAACCTGGACTACGAACTACAACAATTCGCGTCAGCGACGGGTTTGATCGTTCGCATGAACAAGGAGGCACGCGACAAGTTCCTGCAGTTCAGCTGCTCGCCCGAGGCGACTTGGCGCGCCAACTTTCGTGATCTCAATGCCGCCGTCACGCGGATGGCAACGCTCGCCGCCGGCGGCCGCGTAACGGTCAACCTAGTCGATGAAGAGATCGCGCGCTTGCGCGAACTTTGGAGCCTGCCCCGCACTGACGATTCCCCGGCCGATATCCTACATGGCCTCGTCGACCCAGCGCAACTCGATCGCTTCGATCAGGCCGGCCTGTCGGAAGTGATTCGCGTTTGTCGCGCTGCCAAATCACAGTCGGACGCAGGCCGCACGCTATTTGCCGTCTCGCGTTCATCCAAAGAAAAGCCGAACGATGCGGATCGACTGCGAAAATATCTCGCGCGCTTTGGCATCACGTGGAGCGACATTCGGTGACGCCAAGTGCTTGGGACTTGGTTTCGCAGCAGCTAGAATCGAGTTTTGTCCGGCTGCAAGGAATCTGCTGTGCCGAGAAAGATTCGCGACCTCATCGCTGACTTGGAGGCGGCGGGATCGAGAATCGCGGGGGAAAGGATAGCCACCGAAACGTCGTTCATCCGAGCGTCACCAAACCGGTTACCATTTCATGAAGAGCCGGTGATGACGCGAAGAAGTACCAAGAGCGAGCCGTCGCCAAAGCCATCGAGGAATCCAAGTCATGAACGCTGCCGCCAGATACGTCAAGCTTGTCGAATGGTCCGACGAAGATCAGTGTTTTGCCGGCAGTTGCCCTGGCCTTTTCTACGGCGGATGCCACGGTGACGATTAAAAGTTGGTCTTTGCTGAACTGTGCCAGATTGTCGAAGATACGGTGAGATTATACGAAGCTGAGAACCGTCCCTTGCCCCCTGCCACATCTGGATACGATTGGGCAAATGCGATTACGAACAAGGCTGCGACCAGTTGACGTCCGCTCTTGATCGCCAGAGACAAACCCTTCAAAATGGCACGATTGCGGAAGAGCACTCCCAAGCTGGCGGAAGACTGGCTTGAAAGTCAATGCTTCAGCCTCTCTGGGGATACCCCAGGGGATCGTGAATGACTAGCAATTCGTCGCGTGAGTTCCCCTGCGCTGACACGCAGAATGACTCACGCCAGACCGGACTCGTTGGGAGTGCTCGACCGCTTTCCGATGACTCATTCCGACCAAACCATTGCCCGGTTCCTCGCCGCAGCATTCGTCGCCGGGCCGTTGGTAGCGGACGAGATGGCGACGCGCGGCGCGCGGATGCTAGGCAGACGTTGGCGGTGGCTGACACGGTTGGCACTTCGCGTCTCGGAGGAATTCCAGCACGGTCCGCGACCTCGACGCGCAACGGTTGAAGAGTTTCTACTTGGCGATTCGGTTTTTCACAAAGCGTGTGAGCGACACGAGCTCGAAATCGCCAACTACTCGATCACTGCCCAGATGTGCCCAGTCGACGCGGCGCGTAACTGGCCCGTGCCGCCATTGTGCACTTTCGCTGACACGGCCGATTGGCTCAACGTAAGATCACGCGAACTTGAATGGTTCGCCGATCTGCGCGGCTTGGCAGCAAGAGCAAGTCACCAAAAGCTTCGTCACTACCACTATCGGACGCTATCGAAACGGTTTGGACAAGTGCGACTGATCGAAGCACCTAAGCTTCGTTTGAAGGAAATCCAACGTCAAATACTGCGCGAGATTCTTGACGCGATTCCCGCGCATAATGCAGCACACGGTTTCTGCGCCGGCCGTTCGATCAAGACCTTCGCAGCAGGTCATGTGGCCACGTCGGTCGTGTTGCGAATGGATCTGCGGGACTTCTTTCCTTCGATATCCAGAGCACAAGTTGAAGCGGTGTTTCGCAGCGTCGGTTACGCCGAGTCCGTGGCGAATGTCCTGGCCGGACTCTGCACGAATTGTGCGCCCGATGACATTTGGGACGGCGTGGAAGTTCCCGTTCAACAACTACGCTCGGTGATCGCGCGATACGCGCGGCCGCATCTACCTCAGGGAGCACCAACGTCACCGGCCTTGGCCAATCTGTGCGCCTACCGAATCGACTGCCGCCTGGCGGGTCTCGCGGAATCAGCAGGAGCGACCTACACGCGTTACGCCGACGACCTAGCGTTCTCTGGCGGTGACGAGTTTCGCCGCTCCGCCAAGCGGTTCTCGCAACACGCCAGTGCGATCGTGATGGACGAAGGCTTCGATGTGAATCATCGGAAGACTCGCATCATGCAAAGCGGTGCGCGCCAACGACTCGCCGGAATCGTCGTCAATGCGCACACGAATGTGCCACGCAAAGATTACGATCGCCTGAAGGCCATACTCGTCAACTGCCTCCGATCAGGCCCGCAAAGCCAGAACCGCGACCAGCACGCCGACTTCCGCGCCCACCTCAATGGACGAGTGGCCTACGTCGAGCTGATCAACCCGCCACGCGGCAAGAAGCTGCGGGAACTGTTTCGCCGAATCGACTGGTAACGGCTGCTGAGTAGTCACGAATTACCCAAACCGGTGAGCAAGCTGACCAGTTGCCTGCTACTGAATAGATTTGCGAACCTCAGCGCGCGACGCACCTACGTGTCTGAAGTCCCGGCGGAGATCCTCTAAACCGAGGAAGAAGTTCTCTGTCGTTTCGCACGGATGCGAGCCAGCGGGAGCAGGCCAATTCCCAGTTCGCTAGTATGACATCCTGAAGAATCCCAAAAAGGAGACGAAGTGGTTGGCAAACGATGCCAAACGCGTAGCTGGCTTGCGTCAACCGAATCGTGTTTTTCTTCGAGCTCTCTGTTAACCTTGGCCGTTTCCGAGGCATTTGCAGTTATGGCCGACTCAATTCACAACGACGCGGAAACCGCCTTCGTCAGTCTGCTGACAGAACATCAGTTGGCGTTGCAGTGGTATGTCCGATCGCTTATGCCTGGTGATCTTGCGGCGGGCGACGTGACTCAGCAGGCCAATGCCAAGATTTGGGAGAAGCGATCTGAATTCGAGTTGGGAATGAACTTCAAAGCCTGGGCTTTTAGTGTCGCGCGGTTTGAAGTGTTGAACTACCGGAAACGCCAAGCCCGCGATTCGCAATTGGAGTTCAGCGGCGACTTGGAAAAGGTGATCGAGACCGAACTGGCTGAAGCGGATCTGGACCTGCAAGAGCGATACGAGGCACTGCGCGAGTGCATGGGAAAACTGAGGACGCAGGACCGACAATTGCTTCTGCATCGGTATTCGAGCCGCCGTCCGCTCATTGAGTTTGCTGCGGCGGTTGGACGGAGTCTCGGCGGTCTGAAAGTCACGTTGCATCGCCTGCGGTCGGCGCTGTTGACTTGCATGCAACAGCGTCTCGGGACGGAGAAGGCTACGCCATGACTACCGAGGAACTTCGATTTTTGATTGACGAGGCTCTGGAGGGAAACATCTCCGAAGCCGACTTTCTGCGTCTGGAAGCGCAACTGTTTGTCGATCCCGTCGCTCGCCGTGAGTACTACGGTCGTGTCCTGCTGACCACGTTGCTGGAAGCCGAAGCGGCGACTCAATGTGAGCAATCCGGAAACATGGGCCACGCGACTTCCGAGTTGCCAATTCGCGGCTGGCGATTGGCATTCGCAGCGATGGTAGTTGTCTGCGCAAGTCTGCTCTTCGTGATCATTTGGCAGCAAGGATGGGTGACTGCCGATCGAGACTTGCCGATTGATGAGGTCGCCGCCAGCAACCACATCAATCATCCATCGAATACGTCAGAGGGTACGACAGCCCAGGAACAGCAGTCTTCCGGATTTGCCATCCTCGCTGGCCAAGCCGATGCCGTTTGGGCAGACACGGTGCTCGAGACTGGTGACATTGTTCCCCCTGGGGAGCTGAGCCTGGAAAGTGGTTTGGTTCAATTTGAGTTGTTCAGCGGTGTGACGTTGGTCGTCGAAGGCGAAGCAAGGTTTTCAATTCTCTCGCCGATGGAGGTCTCCGTAGCGAGCGGTAAAGTCCGTGCACGCGTGCCTGAACCGGCTCAAGGATTTCGTTTGTTGACCGAAGCGGGTCAAGTCGTTGACCTGGGAACCGAGTTTGCCGTCAACGTTCTTGCCGACCAGTCGGAGGTGCATATTCTCGACGGAGAGGTTGAATGGCGTCCGACGGGACTTCCACCGCATTTACTCAAACAGGGCGAAGCCACCCGATCAAACACGCAGGGCGAGACGAAGATCAAGGCAGATCCCAGAACGTTCATCGGAGCATCGGACTTGGATCGTCGTATCCGCGATGCCCAGCAATCTCGACGTGACAAGTGGCATGAGGCAAGTCAGGAACTTGCTCAAGACGGTCGTCTGATCGCACACTATCAATTGACGTCCGCCGCGGTGGCAGATCGAAGGCTGCCGAATCTCGCATCACGGGCAGACCAGCGTGCCAGTGAAGGGTCGGTGGTTGCCGCTACTAGTGCACCGAATCGGTGGGGAGAAGCTGCCGGTGCGCTCGATTTTAGTCCAGCAGGTAGTCGCGTGCGGTTGCAAGTCCCCAGTGAGCATCAGAACCTCACGCTGATCTGTTGGGTGCGAATCAATAGCCTCGACCGCTGGTACAATTCGCTGTTTCTAACTGATGGACATGACCAGGGAGAACCACACTGGCAGATTATGGACGATGGACGTCTCTTCTTCTCCGTCAAGAAGCATGACGTTTGGGACGTTTCCAAAGGCGAGACGGACAAGCACATCTTTTTCTCGCCGCCGTTCTGGGATACGTCACTTAGCGGCCGCTGGCTGATGATTGCGACCGTCTATGACGGGACAAATCGACAGGTGACTCATTATCTGAATGGCGTAGTGCTCAGTCAGGAAGCGATTCCGGAAGCATACCTGGTCACCCGCATTCGGATCGTCGATGCATCGCTTTGTAACTGGGGACTCCCCGAAAGAAACCAGCCGCGGTTTGCCATCCGCAATCTGAATGGCAGCATGGACGAATTCTTGCTGTTCTCTGCTCCGCTTTCGGCTGATGAAATTCGACATTTGTATGAGGTGTCACATCCATGACATGGACTTCAGGTCAGAAGAGAATCGACACATCCAGCAACATTCGGCCCAGGGCG